>CALFOB010000001.1 GCA_937919125.1 uncultured Micrococcales bacterium
GAACTTTCTTCTCTTACAGGCTCGACAACATCTTCGTCCTGCTCGATGTTTGAAGTGCCAAACCAAGCTGGAACGCTAGAGATGTTTGAAGTCTGAACGTCTTCTTCTGGCTCGTAGGTAGGTGTTGGAACGATTGGGATTGCACCTGAATTCGCTGCTGAGAATGAACTCGGCTTCGATGCTGGTCTTGGTGTTACTTCATCAAAACCTGCAGCGATAACTGTCACACGAATCTCATCGCCCATAGCGTCATTGATTGAGCTACCGAAGTAGATGTTTGCACTTGGGTGAACAATCTCTTGGATCAATCTTGATGCTTCGTTGATTTCAGCAAGCTTCATGTTTGATGCAGCTGAGAACTGAATTAGAACACCACGAGCATTGTCGATGCTGTTCTCCAGTAGTGGGTGGTTGATTGCCTGCTCTGCTGCACGCATTGCACGATCTTCACCCTTAGCAGTTCCGATACCCATCAAGGCTGTACCGGCTCCTTGCATAACAGCTTTGACGTCTGCGAAGTCCAGGTTCACAAGACCGGTTTCAACAATCAGGTCAGAGATACCTTGAACACCTGCACGAAGAATTTCATCAGCCATGCTGAATGCATCTACGAAACTTAGTACTGCATCGTTTAGTTCAATAAGTTTTTGGTTAGGCACGATGATTAGAGCGTCAACTTCAGCCTTCAGTGCGTCAATACCAGCCTGGGCATTTTCTGCTCTGCGTCTTCCTTCGAAATCAAATGGACGGCTAACAACACCAACTGTTAGAGCACCAGACTCTTTAGCAACTCTTGCTACCACTGGAGCAGCACCGGTACCGGTACCTCCACCTTCACCAGCCGCGACGAAGACCATGTCTGATCCACGAAGGACTTCAGCAATTTCTTCTGCGTGATCTTCTGCAGCGCGTCTACCTACTTCAGGATCAGCTCCAGCTCCAAGACTTCTAGTTGAAGAGCTACCAATTTCTAGCTTCACATGGGCTTCTGATTTCAGAAGGTCCTGACCATCAGTGTTAATTGCAATGAACTCAACACCGCGTAGTTGCTTTTCAATCATCTGGTTGACTGCGTTACCACCGGCACCACCAACACCAACTACTTTGATGACTGCTAGAAAATTATTCAAACCTGCTTCAGACATGCGCTTCCTTCGATTAGTCCAACATTTAGCAAACCCTAAACCTCAAGTTGAAGGTTAGTGATATTCACCAAATGCATCTGCGCCAAAAAACTAAGCGGTAAAGCACCTAATCCCCTGCTAATCCGTGGGTGTGTCTGGAACTTGCTAGCGAATCACGCTTGGGGTCTCTGGGGAAGAAACATCAAAGGTTGCAGGTATGCGCGAAGGAGTTTTTGAAAGCAGAACTCTCAAGACTCTGGACTTCAACGCAGCTTGGGTGGAATCTCCCCAAATAATTGTTTGCCTGAAGTTTCCCCTGATTCTCATGGTCACGTTATCCCTGGATTTTGCTTGGATGTACTCGATCTTGCCAAGAAGAGACGCAGGTAAGGCGAGGAGAACATCAATTGCTTGAGTGTAGTTCTTCGAAGTTTTAGGGTCCCCGGTGATGATGATGGTTGGCAGCTTCTCATTGCCGTTGGCTACCCCCAACCTAATTCCTGATGGGTCATAAAGATAGGCAACACCTGATGCAACAACAATTGAGATTGGTGTTCTTTCAACTATCTTGACTCTTAGTTCATGAGGAGGTTGGCTGACAACAGCAATGCTCTCAATGAGCTTGAACTTAGCCAAATCCTTGGCAACATTCTCACTGCTTATCATCGGAAGAGGTTTGCCGATGTAACCCTTTAGCGCTGATTGAATGACTGACTCTGGAACCTTGTTCTCACCAACGACAGTTATCTTATTTACGGCCAGGATCGGAGTGAACATGGTTGAAAGCACGAATAAGACAAGTGCTAGAAAAGCTCCAAGAAAAGAACGGACGAATATCTTCTTGGCTTGAGATTCTTTAGTGAATCTTCTTACTTCTTTTACTCTGGCTCTGCGGACAGAGGCAGTACTTCGTAAAGACTTTAGAGAAGGCTTGGCGGGAACCTTAACCTTTTTGACCGCTGACTTCGCTTTAGGTTTGGCAGGCTTCCCTACCGCCCTTGGAACGGGCTTAGAGTAGCGCGGACGATTCTTTGAAGATTCCAAGACTAAGCCTCAAGTGCTCTTAAGATTCCTGGAACCTGACGATAAACATCGCCACAACCCATAGTGATAACAAAATCACCAGATTTAGCAATACCAGCAACAGCTGCGGGAACGTCATCCCATAGCGGTACGTAGTGCATGCTCTTTGGATCTTTATAGGCATCAGCAATCAGTGCGCCAGTAACACCTGGTTCTGGATCTTCTCTTGCTGCATAAATATCAAGAACCACAACTTCATCGCTTAGCGATAAAGCCTCGGCAAACTCTTTAGCGAAGAGTCTTGTTCTGCTGTAAAGGTGCGGTTGGAAAACTGTGATTAGTCTGCCTGAACCAACAACTGCTCTTGCAGCACTGAGGGCTGCAATCACCTCTGTTGGATGGTGAGCGAAGTCATCGTAGACCTTCACTCCCCTAACTTCTCCATGAAGTTCAAAACGTCGCTGAGTTCCGTTGAAGGTTGCGATAGCCTCCAGCGATGCTTTTGGATCAAGCCCAAGCCCAACAAGAACTGCGAATGCGCCAGCAGCGTTTATTGCATTGTGTTTGCCAGGAACCAAGAGTGATGCTGAGTAGTTATTTCCAAGATAAGACAGCTCAAAACTGACCTTTGCACCTGAGGCATCAAGGTTCTCAATCTTGACATCAGCATCTTCGGCTTCGCCAAAGGTGATAACCCTTTTGCCTTCAATCCGCTTGGTAACACGAACTGCACCTGCATCGTCAGAACTAATTGCGACAAAATCAGATGCCCCGTTAGCAAATCTTGCAAACTCTTTCTCAAAGTTTTCCAATGAACCGTAGTGATCAAGGTGATCTGGATCAACGTTAGTGATTAATGCAACTGCTGTTTGGTAGTGCAGGAAAGAGCCATCTGATTCATCAGCTTCAATCACAAACAAATCCGTCGAACCACTGGCTGCAGAAGATCCGTACTCAGCAATCACTCCACCGTTGACAAAGCTAGGGTCTTGACCCATTTGACGAAGACCAGTGACAACCATGCCTGTGCTGGTTGTCTTACCGTGCGCACCAGCAACTGAAATAAGTTTCTTGCCTGTAGTTAGGTACTTCAATGCCTGAGACCTGTGGAGAATAGGAAGTTTCTTCTCTTGAGCAAGAACATATTCGGGATTAGTAGGCCATAGAGCAGATGTCACCACAACGGTGTCAGCACCTCCCAGGTTCGCAGCATCATGTCCGATGGCAACGTGAGCGCCTAATCTTCTTAGCTCTTCAATGTTGCCGGATTCTCTAACATCACTTCCGGTTACCTTGTGTCCAGATTGGATAAGAAGACGAGCAATTCCGCTCATACCAGATCCACCAATACCTATGAAGTGAATGTGGCCAAGGTGCTCTGGAACTAACTGGCTAAAGTCCGGTTTGATGGTCATAAAATCCTCTTAATTTCTCTAAGACTAAATAAGGCGGGCTAGTCTTTGCCGAGCAACACGCCATTTACCAAAGTAAGCAAACGCTCAGAGCCATCTCTTACTCCAACTGAGAGAGCACAAGCTCTCATAGCTTTGACCTGCTTGGCATTGCTAATCAGTGGAATTAGGTGAGAACGAACATACTCAGGTGTGAAATCCGCGTCATCAACTAAGACAGCACCTCCGGCATCGACTAGTTCGGCTGCGTTGAGCTTTTGCTCTCCGTTACCCACTGGATATGGAACTAGAACTGCAGGAAGACCAACCGCGGCTAACTCACTCACGGTTGCAGAACCTGACCTAGCAACAGCAAAGTCGGCAGCTGCTAGAGCTAGGTCCATACGGTTGCAATAACTCAATCTGTGATAGCCACCCTGAATTAGATCTGGTAATTCCGCGCGATTACCAACAACGTGAATAACTTGTATTCCTGCTGCTTCTAAGAGTTGTCTTGATGAGTCAATGGTGTCGTTGATCTTTCTCGCACCCAGAGAACCTCCAGTGACTAGCAAAGTAGTCAGCTTTGGATCAAGACCGAAATACACATCCGCTTCAAACTTCATATCAGTCTTGGTTATCTCAATTACTTCTTTGCGAAGTGGCATTCCAACCAGAACTGCTTTAGGTAAATCAGTTTTACCAAATGTCACACCGACAGCAGCTGCACTTCTTGCTCCGACTCTGTTGGCATAACCTGGCAGAGCGTTGGCTTCGTGCACTACAAAAGGAATTCCTAGTTCTTTAGCTGCACGATATGCCGGTGCACTTGCATAACCACCAAATCCAACAACAACATCTATCTCTTTGTCTTGAAGGTATTTCTTCACTGTTGCAATCGACTTCAAGAACAATGAAGGAAATCTAAATAAGTAAGAGTTAATCTTTCTTGGCATAGGTAAGCGAGGAACTGTTAGTAACTCATAACCGCGTTCTGGAACCAAAGTTGACTCAAGACCCTCAAGAGTGCCAAGAGCCCAAACTCTATGTTCTCCAGTTTGAGACATAATCTCATCTGCAAGGGATAGCAGCGGGTTTACATGCCCTGCTGTTCCTCCTCCGGCTAAGAGATAGTTCGTCATTTTCTACGCACGCTCTTTCTAGGTCTAGCTTGGTCTCTCTCAACAGCGAGCACGACACCCAAGGCCATTAGAACTGCAAGCATGGATGATCCACCTTTAGAGAACAGCGGCAACGGAACACCGATCACTGGGAATAGTCCAAGCACAACAGCGATGTTAATAACAGCTTGAACTGTTAACCAAAGCATGATTCCAGTTAGTGCGACGGCACCAAAAGTAGTAGTTGAGTTCAATGAAACTCTGCGAATGTATCTTGCAAGCATGAAGAAGAAAATGATGACGACCGCTGCACCAATTAGTCCAACCTCTTCACCGATGATTGAGAAGATGAAGTCGTTGGGTACGGCCGCTTGTCCGCCCTACCACATTGCGTTCGTGATCGGTGGCACATCTGCCGACCAAACGGTGAAGACGGTGAAACTGGCTTCGACCAAGTATTACGACAATCTGCCAACCGAGGGGAATGAACTCGGCCAGGCATTCCGCGACACGGCACTGGAAACCGCGTTACTCAATGCCAGCCGTGAATTTGGCATCGGCGCGCAGTTTGGCGGAAAGTATTTTGCACTCGATGTGCGGGTCGTCCGCTTGCCGCGCCATGGTGCATCTCTACCTATTGCTATTGCAGTTTCTTGTTCTGCAGATCGCCAGGCAAAGGCGAAGATCACTAAAGATGGCATCTTCCTTGAAGAGCTAGAGCGCGATCCAGCGCATTTCTTGCCTGAAACAACCGACGAACATCTCGACGATAACGTCGTGAAGATTGATTTGAATCAACCAATGGATGCAGTTCGCGCTGAGCTTTCAAAGCACCCAGTTAAGACTCGGGTTTCACTGACCGGAACTATCGTTGTTGCCCGCGACTTGGCACATGCCCGAATCAAATCAGCGCTAGATGCCGGCCAACCGCTGCCGCAATATATGAAGGATTACGCCGTTTATTACGCAGGTCCTGCCAAGACCCCTGCAGGTTATGCATCGGGTTCATTCGGTCCAACAACTGCAGGTCGTATGGATTCTTACGTTGATCAATTCCAGGCAGCTGGCGGATCTTTTGTAATGTTGGCAAAAGGAAACCGTTCTAAAGCGGTTACTGATGCCTGCAAATCACATGGTGGTTTCTATCTTGGATCCATCGGGGGACCAGCTGCGCGCCTTGCCCAAGATTGCATCAAGAAAGTTGAAGTTTTAGATTTTGAAGATCTTGGTATGGAAGCGGTCTGGAAGATCGATGTCGTAGATTTCCCAGCATTCATCGTTGTCGACGATAAGGGAAATGATTTCTTTGCGGAGTCTTTGAAAATGGTCTCAATAGGAAAAAAACCAGAGGTTTGAATTTAACTTA
>CALFOB010000002.1 GCA_937919125.1 uncultured Micrococcales bacterium
ATACAAGCTAGTGACTGGAGTTCAGACGTGTGCTCTTCCGATCTCTGTGGTTTGGCTAGCCGAGACTTCAGATCCGACTGCCTGGGCTGTCTGCCCTTGCTTCCCGAATCCGACTAGAAGAGCGGCTGCGATTGAAAGAATCAAAGTCCAGCCCAAAACAGCTCTGGCAATAGCAACTGGTCGAGAGACATAAGTTGCATGGGGTGCAGTTCTTGTTCGTGAAGGGTAAGAGACAGTCGTTCTTCTCACCTGCTGGGCAGGGCGGACTCTGTTCATCGGAAACTCGATAATCTGAGCTGACATTTGGAACCTTTCTCCGAACATTTGTTCTAATACGAACAAGATTACGACTTATATTCGAAAAAAGTCAAGAATATTTGCCATTTTTCCGAAAATGTGTTTGATTATTTGTAGATTTTGAAATACATTGAAGGCAGTTGCCTTATTAGAGATTTAACTGGTAACCACCGACACGACCCTAAAACCGCTACAAATAGGGCAGAAAGGCACCTCATGACACGCAAGAGCAGCGACTCTCTTACTGAGACTCAAAAGGCGATCCTGCAGGTAATCCTGCAAAGCAAGGCCAGATCAGGCATTGTTCCGTCCATGCGTGAGATTGCCGAAGGTGTGGGCCTAAGCTCTGTAGCCAGCGTTTCATACCAGCTCGACAACCTTGAGGAAAAGGGCTATATCAGACGCCAGGACAACCTCTCCCGAAACGTAGAGGTGCTAATCGCCCCTGAAGGTTGGGACGACGCTGAGAGCATGGAAGCCGATAGCTCTATTCCTATGGCTGCAACAGCCATGGTGCCAATGGTTGGAAGCATTGCTGCTGGTTACCCAATCACCGCAGACCAGAATGTCGAAGAAATCTTCCCACTACCAAAGTCCCTGGTTGGTTCAGGCGAACTATTCATGTTGAAGGTCAAGGGTCCTTCAATGGAAGAAGCAGCTATTTGCGATGGTGACTGGGTTGTTGTACGTCAGCAAAAGACTGCCAATAATGGAGACATTGTTGCTGCCCTTCTGGATGGAGAAGCTACTGTGAAGACTTTCCGTAACCGTGACGGTCAAGTCTGGTTGCTACCTCAGAACAGAAACTACGAACCAATTGATGGAACCCATGCAGAGATCATGGGCATTGTGGTCACGGTTCTTCGTAAGGTCTAAACCTGGAACTGCTCTAGCTCGCTCGCGATATCTGGTCTTACTAGAGCATCTATGTACGTTCCAGTTTCCTGATACTCAATCTTGTTGATTTGTGAGTTCAAATGCATTCGCGAAACCAGGTCTCCCCTGTTGTATGGAATTAAAACTCTAACTTCGACGTTCGGCTTTGGAAGTCGAGCAGCGATAGCAGCCTGCAATTCTTCAAAACCCTGTCCCGTTCTTGATGAAACGAAAACAGAGTTGGGTTCGAGTCCTCTAAGCGCTAGAACGGTATCTTCGTCAACCAAATCCGATTTGTTGAACACGATTAGTTCGGGAATGTCTCTAGCTTCAACTTCACCAATGACTTGACGAACAGTAGCTATCTGAGCACCTGGGTCAACATGTGAAGCATCAACTATGTGAAGAATTAGATTGCTATCAGCAATCTCTTCAAGCGTGGATCTGAAGGCTTCAACTAATTGGTGGGGCAAGTTACGCACAAACCCAACAGTGTCTGACAAGGTGTATTCACGCCCGTCTGGAGTGCGGGTTTGCCTAACTGTTGGATCAAGTGTTGCAAACAAGGCGTTCTGAACTAAAACACCAGCTGAAGTGAGTCTGTTTAGCAAAGATGACTTACCAGCGTTTGTGTAACCTGCAATGGCCACCGAAGGCACCTCATACTTCTTTCGGTTAGACCGCTTGGTTTCACGAGCAGGCTTCATGCCAGCAATCTGCTTTCGCAGCTTTGCCATTCTTGTGTTGATTCTTCGTCTATCTAGCTCAATCTTTGTTTCACCCGGACCACGTGAACCAATACCTTCACCGCCAGCAGCTCGACCACCAGCTTGGCGAGACATAGACTCACCCCAACCTCTTAGGCGAGGAAGCAAATACTCCAGTTGGGCTAGCTCAACTTGAGCCTTACCCTCACGGCTCTTAGCGTGCTGAGCGAAGATTTCAAGAATGATTGCAGTTCGGTCAATAACTTTGACCTTCACGACATCTTCCAGAGCTCTTCTTTGAGATGGGGAAAGCTCTGTGTCGGCGATTACTGTGTCAGCACCAATCTCCTTCACTAGATCATGAAGCTCTTGAGCCTTACCTTTACCCAAGAATGTGGCTGGATCGGGGTGGTAGCGACGCTGGAGTAGGCCATCTAGAACTTCTGCTCCTGCTGTCTCAACTAGAGCAGCAAGCTCTCTCAAGGAGTTTTCGGCATCTTTGAGGGTGTGTTCTCCCCAGATACCAATCAGTACAACTCTCTCCAACTGGAGGTCTCTGTATTCAACCTCAGTAATGTCCTGCATTTGGGTTGAAAGGCCTGGTACTCGAGCCAGAGCAGCTCTATCCAGAAGGTCTTGCTGGTCACCGTCAAAGGCATTTGACTGCTGATCATCGCTGATCCCTAGGGCTTGAGCTCTCTGGTCTCTGCGAAGGATTCGATCGATGACGGAGTTAGTTTCTTCATGGCTAGATGAGCCCATGCTCTCGTCTGAGTTGTCGATGTCTTTTGAAGTCATTTCGCTTTTAAGAGTACTCGTGTAGGAGTAGTGTGTTGTTCGTGTCCGACAATCATTACTTTGCTTCCTCTCCTGAAGGGCCGTTGGTCACACGCGAAATAACTGTGACTCTGAATGGCAACAAAACACAGGTGTTAACTGCAGGTGGGATATTTAGCCCAGAACACATTGACCAGGGAACTCAGGTTCTCTTGGCTCACATTGAATCCGCGAATCCAACAGGAACTTTTTTAGACATCGGTTGCGGCTGGGGGCCGATAGCTCTAGCTCTTGCTCTTCATTCGCCGAAGGCAAAGATCTACGCCATAGATGTCAATGAAAGAAGTCTTCAGCTAACAAAGCTCAACGCCGAAAAACTTGGCATCAAAAACATCGTTGCTTGCAAACCCGAAGAAGTTCCGCAAGAGGTTGTCTTTGATGAGATCTGGTCTAATCCCCCAATTAGAGTTGGCAAGAAGGTCCTACATGAAATTCTTCATCTATGGCTGAACAGATTAGTTAGTGGTGGAACTGCAAGATTGGTTGTTCAAAAGAATTTGGGTTCAGACAGTTTGCATAAATGGTTAGTGACTGAATTTAGTCCAGCTTTTGAAAGTACAAGAATTGATTCATCAAAAACTTTTAGAGTGCTAAAAGTTTCAAAGAACTAGAGTTCTAAAACTCCATCAAAAGATAGCTCCGCCGGGCCACTAAGCCCAACATGCTCTCCCTCTTCAGTTGCAAACATTCTCACGCCCAGCGTTCCACCTGGAACTTCAACTGTCCATTGGTTAGGTGCTTCTGCACCAGCCCATAGACGTGTTGCCAATGCGGCTGCAACAATTCCAGTTCCGCAAGATAAAGTCTCGCCGCTTCCTCTTTCGAAAACACGCATCGAAATCTTGCCCACGCCGTTAGTAACCATTGGATCAGCAGGAACCACAAATTCAATGTTTGCTCCCAATTCTGGCGCAGGTTCCATCACCGGTGCAACAGATAGATCAAGTGAAGCTAATTCTTCTAAAGATGCCAATGCAACTACCAGATGTGGATTTCCAACGTTGATGCCCTGTGTAGGTCTTGAAACATCTAGACCACGAGCACTAACTAGAACTTCCTGAGACTCTGGCTTCCAGCGACCCATGTCAACCGCGAAGCCTGCTTTGTTCTTTTGAATGTCTCTAACACCGGCACGAGTTCCAATGTGGAGAACTTGCCCCTCCGGAAGTTCAACTAGGCCCTTCTCAGTTAGAAAGCGAGCAAACACTCTAACTCCGTTGCCACACATCTCAGCAACTGAGCCATCTGAATTTCTATAGTCCATAAACCAGTAAGCAGCTGGCTCTTCTTCAAGGGATGCAGCACCTTCAGGAATCAAGTGAGAGGGAACAACACGGATTAGACCATCTGCACCAACACCGAAGTGTCTATCGCAGATCTTTGCAACCTGAGATGGTGTGATGTCCATTGAGCCGTCGCGGTCAAGAATGAGTACGAAGTCATTACCCGTACCCTGACCTTTAGTGAATTCAATTCTGCTCATGGGATTTAGCCTACTTTGCCTGGCAGTTGAAGACTAGAAGTCACTAAGTTCATAACTGACCCCAAGAGATCCTCGTTCTGATAATCAAACCAATTGATACGAGGATCTCGTCTAAACCAAGACATTTGCCTGCGAGCATATCTTTGAGTTAGCAGAATGGTTTCGGCTATAGCTTCCTCTTCAGTGAGGCGACCATCAATGTTTGCGAGTGCTTGAGAGTAACCAATAGCCTGACTTGCTGTCTTGGAATCTCTAATGCCTTTGTTTTCAAGACTCTTGACCTCATCGATAAGCCCTGCAGACCACATGTCTCTAACACGTTGAGCTAGACGTTCAACGAGGTGCTCTCTTGCAGAATTCAAACCAATTTCAAGCACTGGAAGAAAAGATTCAAATTGGTCAGGCAAAGAAGCTGCAAACGGCTCTCCAGTAATCATGACGATTTCTAACGCACGAACTATTCGACGACCGTTTTGTGGCTCAATGCGACTCGCAGCAGTTTCATCTAAAAGCTCTAGCCTCTTATGCATTGCTGCTGGTCCTTGTTCAAGTAGGTCCTGCTCAAGCTGTGCACGAAGCGCTTCATCTCTGCCGGGGAATTCGAAAGTGTTTATTAGAGCAGCTATGTAGAGCATCGAACCGCCAACGACGATTGGAAGAATACCTTTCTCAATGAGATCAGAGATGACCTTGCGGGCTTCTAATTGATATCTTGCTGCGGTATTTTCTTCTGATATGTCGAGCCAGTCCAACATGTGGTGTTCAATCCCTGCTCGTTCGGCAAGGCTGACTTTGGCCGTACCAATATCCATGCCGCGATAAAACTGCATCGAATCGGCGTTAACAATCTCTGCTTTGATTCCAGACTTTGCTAGCTCTAGAGCAACTTTGATAGCTAAACCACTCTTACCTGATCCTGTCGGACCAACTATGCAGAGAAGCTCTGGCTTGATTGAGGTAGTCATGATTACTGATTGACTTTTACATCAACGCTCAGACCAATGGTTCCCTTTTTGGTTTCCTTCGTTGAAGTAGGAACAGCACAGCTCTGAGCTTGGGCTCTGTCATATGCATCACCAGCAATGGTGCGCCTTACTTCAGGATTAGTTCCAGCATCAGCAATCAAGAAGTAAGGCTTCGCATCAACTACAGTTGCCCACACCAAGTCACCAGGTCTAGGAGCATCTAGGTCTAGAGGCCAGTCGATGTGAACTAGACGAGCGTCTCGTGCTCTTCCTGTCAGACGATTAGTTCTATCGTCTTTACGACCTTCATTGTTGCCAACTAGCACTTCAACTCGTTTACCAATCTGAAGTTTATTCTCCTGCCAAGCAATGTCGTTCACAACTTCAAGTAATCGCTCGTAGCGTTCCTGCACAACTTCTTTTGGAAGTTGATCGGGAAGTTCAGCAGCAGGAGTGCCTGGTCTCTTTGAGTATTGGAAGGTGTATGTAATTGCGAATCTAGACTCACGAATAACTCGCAATGTCTCTTGGAAATCTTCTTCTGTCTCTGATGGGAAACCAACAATAATGTCAGTCGAGATTGCAGCATCTGGAATTAGTTCGCGTACCTTGTCCAAGATTCCTAAGTACTTAGAACTGCGATAACTTCTCTTCATTTCCTTGAGAATGCGGTCGCTTCCTGATTGCAATGGCATGTGAAGCTGAGGCATCACATTGTGTGTCTCAGCCATTGCCAAAATTACATCTTCTGTGAATGCTGCAGGGTGAGGACTTGTGAACCTAACTCGCTCTAAACCTTCAATCTCCCCACACGCTCTAAGCAGTTTGGCAAAGGCTCCTTTATCTCCGAACTCAACTCCATAGGTGTTTACGTTCTGCCCTAGAAGGGTGATTTCAATAACACCTTCTGCAACCAGTGCTTTGATTTCAGCGAGGATCTCACCTGGTCTGCGATCCTTCTCTTTGCCTCGAAGAGAAGGCACAATACAGAAAGTACAAGTGTTATTGCAGCCAACGCTAATTGAAACCCAAGCCGCGTATGTTGAGTCACGCTTAGTTGGCAGATCACTTGGGAAGGTTTCTAAGGCATCAAGAATCTCTACCTGAGCTTCCTCGTTGTGTCTTGCTCTATCTAGAAGAGCTGGAAGTGAACCAATGTTGTGGGTTCCAAAGACAACGTCCACCCAAGGAGCCTTCTTGACGATGACGTCTTTATCCTTTTGGGCTAGACAACCGCCAACTGCAATCTGGAAGTCTGGGTTCTCTAGTTTTCTTTCATAAAGCTGACCAAGGTTGCCATAAAGCTTGTTGTCAGCGTTCTCTCGAACCGCACAGGTATTGAAAACTAGAACGTCGGCCAGTTCACCCTCGGTTGCTTGAACATAACCCGCATCTTCTAAAAGCCCAGACAGTCTTTCGCTGTCGTGGACGTTCATCTGGCAGCCAAAGGTTTTGACCTCATAACTGCGGGTTTTGGTATTCATCTCCCCAATTTTAGCCAAGCAACGGCTTTATCTAGGTACTTCCCCAGCCGCGTGACGAACAGCAGCCCAAACAACACTGCTTGAGTAGCCTTTTCGCATTAGATAGCTGGAGAGTCTTCTAGTTCTGACTTCAGGTTCAAGTTTTAGAAGTTGTCTGTGTCTGGATTCAGCCAGTTTCTTTGCTGCTTCTAGTTCAGATTCAGTATCAATCTCAGCGATGGCAGCATCAATGGCTTCTTGGGGGAAGTTCTTGGCTCTTAGTTCTCTAGCGATGACCGACTTGGCTTTGGACTTTCTAGAAACAGCAACTTCTGTAAAGTCCTTAGCCAAGGCAAGGTCATCGATAAGCCCAACTTCAATGAACCGATCAATCATCTGGTCAACGAGTTGGACTGGAAACTCTTTGTCTAAAAGCAACGTGCGTAGTTGCCCAGAAGACTTGCTACTTCTCTCAATTAGCTTTAGCAGGGCTTGACGTACATCTTCTTCAAGTGAATCAACAGACTTGAGAGAGTACTTAGGCCTTCCTTCAGTAGGAGCTAAGTCCTTGAGGAAAGTTTCGACGTCCAAGGCTACTTGTTTACTGCTTTGAGTTCAGTTACTTCTTCAACTGGCAGATCTGCTACGACACGAGGAACACCAATACCTAGCTTGGTCTTGATCTTCTGCTCGATTTCGTTAGCAATCTCTGGGTTGTCAAGAAGGAAGTTTCTCGAGTTCTCTTTACCCTGACCAAGCTGTTCAGCTTCGTAGGTGTACCAAGAGCCAGACTTCTTTAGAATCTCCTGCTCGACACCAACATCTAGAAGGCTTCCCTCACGAGAGATACCAACACCGTAGATGATGTCGAATTCAGCCTGCTTGAATGGAGGGGCCATCTTGTTCTTGACAACCTTTACGCGAGTTCTGTTTCCAACTGCGTCTTGGCCATCCTTAAGGGTTTCAATTCTTCTAACATCTAGACGAACTGAAGCGTAGAACTTAAGGGCCTTACCTCCAGCAGTAGTTTCAGGTGAACCGAAGAACACACCGATCTTTTCGCGAAGCTGGTTGATGAAGATTGCAGTGGTCTTTGTATTGTTCAAAACACCAGTTAGCTTGCGAAGTGCTTGAGACATCAAACGAGCCTGGAGACCCATGTGTGAGTCGCCCATCTCACCCTCAATTTCTGCTCTTGGAACCAGAGCAGCAACAGAGTCGATAACGATGATGTCAATAGATCCTGAACGGATCAAAGTGTCGGCAATTTCTAGAGCTTGCTCACCAGTATCTGGCTGGCTGACTAGAAGCGCATCAATGTCAACTCCCAGTGCCTTTGCGTACTCTGGGTCTAGAGCGTGCTCAGCGTCGATAAAGACAGCAACTCCACCGGCTTTCTGGCAGTTAGCAATTGCGTGTAGAGCAACTGTTGTCTTACCTGAAGATTCAGGTCCATAAACTTCTACGATTCTTCCCTTAGGAAGTCCTCCAATTCCCAGAGCCACGTCCAAAGCGATTGAACCTGTAGGGATTACTTCAATTGGAGCTCTTTCGTCAGAGCCAAGGCGCATGACAGAGCCTTTTCCGAACTGTTTGTCAATCTGCGCAAGTGCAGTGTCTAGGGCTTTATCGCGATCTGATGCTGATGGCATTTTCTTTTCCTTTTCTGCCGCCTTGGCGACTGGTTTTATGCTGTCATGACACTACGAAGAAAATCTGCTTTGAAACTGGTGTCTGTCTGAACTGTTGATAACTTCTACCAATTTCCTTCTGTAGATAGCCTAGCAATATCCGAACATAATTACGAATAAAAATCTATTCGGCGTGTCCATTTCTCGGCTTTTTGTTCAAACCATGCCAACGCTCTTTTGGGACGTTTTGGGCCTTACAAATGCCGAGCCAGATCTCTTTTGGTTCGAGGCCAGCTGCCAGAGCGTCTTGCCCAGTCAAATCCCCTAGTTCAGTCAGAACCAGGTCCCTAAGCAGCACAGCAGCGTACTCAGAACCGAATTCATCGGCCATAAGGGTCTGAAACTCACTAAGTCGCACGAATAGAAGATAACCCGACAGATGGTCGTTTACTGGCAGAAATGCTCACCCAGGTTAAAAAGAACTGCCCCCAAGTAGGACTTGAGGGCAGTTCTAGACAATAACTATCGAGAATTGACCATGCTTGCAGAATCGAAGCTGGTTACAAACTCGGTTGGCACGGTGTCTGGGATTACGACTGTCTCAACAGCCTCAAATCGCTCAGCTACAAGGTGCATGATCTGGGAAATTGGCACATCCAATGCGTAGGCAACGGAAGCCAGAATCTCAGATGAGGCCTCTTTCTGCCCTCTTTCGATCTCGCTGAGGTACCCCAAAGCTACAGCGGCACGGCTGGCCACTTGGCGAAGGGTGTGTCCCTTTTGCTGGCGAAGGTCGCGGAGAACATCACCGATTTCTTGGCGTACTAGAGCCATGTGGATCCCCTTTCAAATAGATGCGAACGCTTAGTTTAGCGAAAGCTTGGTGCACTGGTGTTGCTGTAGAAATAACATACCTGCTTCTTCAGACATTTAGCCCCTAGATTGCTGAATGTTACCTTGGAATTTAGATTGGCTAATTCCATCTCAGTGAAGTAAACCTAATTACTTGGTGAAGTATTCCCGAATATGAGCAAGTGCTGATTCGACAGTCTTTGATCGGATAGCAGCCCTGTCCCCTGTGAAATGCTCTTCCCAGACCTGGACTCCCCTTGCTCCAGCAACAGCAATAAACACAGTCCCAACCGGCTTACCATCCTGCTCCAAAGGACCTGCCACTCCGGTGGTTGACACACCTAGAACCTGGTCGGTTGAAAGCATAAGTTGAAGAGAAAATCTGGAACGGATACCTTCGGCCATTTGAGCTGCTACCTCTGGATCCACCGCACCCTGCTCTTTCAAGAGCGACCTATTGACCCCCAAAGCTGATGACTTGAGTTCTGTTTGGTACGCGACCACAGAACCCAGCACAACATTAGATGCGCCAGAAACTGAAACTAGTTCGAGATCGGAAGAGCACACGTC
>CALFOB010000003.1 GCA_937919125.1 uncultured Micrococcales bacterium
TGGCTGTTGCCTGGGCTACTAGCAACCACGGTACAATCTCCAGCTGCAACTGCTCTAAGGAAACTGTCGCTATCTACTTTGACAATAGAACAAACAGTTGGAGTGGTTGTCGTGAAGTTGGTTTCACCACCGGTTGGAAGAGCAAATAGTTTCTGATCTGCTGCACCAATCATCATGTCATCAGGCTGACCAAAGAATGTTGAGTTCTCATACAAAAATACTTTTGTTTTAGTTCTAACAACCACTGCAGCAGAGGAAACCTTTCCCTTAACGCCATAGACACTGAATACGTAAGTTGCGTTAGGGAATAATCCAGTAAACCTATATGACTTTGCTGTTGCCGCTAGAGATTTAGTGATCTTCTTTGAACCATTGGCAGCAATAATTTTCACTGCAGTTACTTTGCCTTTAGCGAACGGAGTCCAAGTGATAGTTGCTGAAGTAGCGGTGGTCACAACGGCTACCTTAGTTGGCTTAGCAACTGGGGTTAGAGCGTTAGCATCAATTCCAAAAATTCCGATGATAAGAGCAGCAAGTAACACGGAAGCAGATGCTTTTTTGTTCGATCTCATTTTCTTTACCTAACTAGTGACCACTTGGTTTGAAAGAGCGTCTGATTCGCAGATTACTAGGGGTAATGATGCGAAACATGGTGCCCTTCGGAGCTAAGCGTTTCGCACAAAACGCAAGGTTTATAGAAGTCTAACCCTAAGAACTATGAATTTGAGAGGCGAGAAGACCTCAAGAAAGAGGACTATTCAGGATTTTGTCAGCCTTATTAGCGCTTGAAAATGAAACGGATGTAAGTGCCAAGGGTAAGGCCTTTGCCCAACTTCTTCAGCCCAAAAGCTACTCTTGCCATAAATGGCAGTGTTCTGTTGCCCTTGAAAGCTCTATCAAAAATAAGTGCCCTGGCAATGCGATCTCTGTCAGTTCCCCAGCCACTACCTGAACTATCGGTTGGGTGGGTTGCTAGAACTACTGGCACAAAGTCGCAGCGCACCCCTGCAGAGATCAGGTCACAGATGAAGATGTATTCATCGCCTAGGTAGGTAATCTCCGCTCCGGCACCAAAGTTCTCATCAAAGAGCACACCAGCAGATCTAACCTGCTCCAGGTCCACAATCATCTCGTAGGTAGCTGCCTTAGCGCTGTTGAACTTATTCAATCTTTGAACTTGAGAAGGGTATGCCTTACGGAGCTTTCCTGACTCATCAACTGCTTGGCCAAGTAATAGTCCTGCTCCACTTGTTTCTAGGTAAGCGATAGCTTCAACTAACCCCTGCTCGTCGAACAAGATGTCATCATCCGAAAAGATGAGGTACTTACCCTTAGCGTTCTGAAGGACCTGGTTACGGAGCTTGGTCACACCCACTCCCGGGAATGCAAGGACTTCTACTCTTTCGCCTTTAGGCGTTTTAGCGAGGTCTTCTTCTTTAGGAGCGCTTTGGTTACCGCTTTGAACTGTGATTAATACATCCCAGTCAGGATGACTAGAGAGATCAGGAAGTGAAATGTTAGATAAACGGTTAGCTAGAGTGCTGTATCCGAAGGTTAGAGCAACCATTTGAGGGCTTAGCCCAGCTCATCTTCATCATCGAGTTTGGCAGGCTTACCCTTAGTCCCGGTCTCACTCAAAATCTTTGCTCTAGCAAATCTCATAAGAGATCCGCTTGTCTGACCTAGGTTGTTGTTCTGCATACGGAAGCCAAGGAACAACATGACGGCATCTGCAGGAGCAAGAGCTCCTTGAACGCTGAATAGAAGCAAAGCAGTAATTGACAGTACGAATGCGCCGTTAGCAACAAGAGTTCCAATTTCGGCTGATCTAACTCGAGCTGCTACCTTTTCAAAAGCAGAAACCGGCTGTTTGTTTCTTTGAGCTAGAGCGAAGGCTTCTTGAGTGGCAGTTTGTTTCACGAACATGTACTTGATCAGCATCATGGCTCCCAGAACCAGAGCCACATTCACTAAACCTGACTGCCAGTTCACAAACGTGAAGAAGACTCCCAGAACAATCATTTGAGTGAAGGTGTGGATCAGGTTGTTGGTTTCAAAAGCCAAAGCCCAGTCCCAAGATTCACTGACTTTGGTTCTAACACCTGGTCTTGATTTAAGGGCTTCATTGAAGACCTTCACTCGATAAGTCTTCTGCCAGTAGGTAGCAATGTGTGAAAGGCCAAACAAGCTCAAGAACAAGGCGAAGTCAACAACTAGCTTCGCAAATGGCTGATCTTTGCCATCAAGGATCATGTTGCTGAAGATACGTATTACGAAAAGTTGAGAAAGTGGAACGATGGTGGCAATAATGGCTAGGCCAATTGCTTGCTTACGATGCTTACCCTTAGGAAATAGCGCAAGGAAAGTCTTTAGAACTATACGCACCAAATAAAACATTTATTTCCTTCGCTTGAGCTTCTTGTTTAAAGGTAACTTAGACCCTTAACAATTGCTGCTTCAACTTCATCTAACTTAGAGTCAGAAATCTTGTGGTCAGTAGTGAGATTCTCGAAATCAACTTTTTGGAAGTCCAAGCTAACTGCGATAGGACTGATTGAATCAAGGCCAACACCTTGAGCGTAGTCACCATACTTGATTCCATTACCGTGAACTGAGTCTTCAAATCCTTCAAAAGTAATCAGTGCGCATGGAATTCCATATGACTGACAAGTAATGAAGATGTGCATCGCTGATGTGACAACGCGGTCATATGTGTTCAAAGCCTCAACTAACACTTTGATGTCATCAGGGTGAGACATGTAGATATCTAACTCATCCATGTTTGATTCGAGAGTTAAAGGAATTGGTCTGTGAGTGAAGTGACGAACGAGAGCAACTCTTCCGTTGGTCTTCTTTCTTTCAAACGGGAAGATTCTAGAAATCAATACGCCTGGATCTCCGAAGCTTTCGACTGATGGACCCCCAGATTCCTTAACTACACGAGCGGTAACCGGGCCTCTAACTGAAACATAGTTAGCGCTCTTAGCTAAGGTCAGTTCATCAGTTGAGATTCCAGTTCCGACAACTACAGAATTTGGTTTGATGAATCTACCGATAGACCCAAGACCAATCATGTGATCTTTGACAGCCATACGTACAGGAGACTGGAAGATAACTTTCTTGTCCGTGTAGTGGCTCACAATAAGAGGGGATAACCAGTCACCGAAGTTACCTGGGAATGGCTTAGCCCACCAAGCGAGGTTGATAGAAGAACTCGAAGGCTTGCTGGCGTAATACAAAAAGCTCTTAGATGCCTTGATTGAGTTCAGTTCAGCTGGGGTGAGAGTGTATTTGTTCTCAAATTCCTTCTTCAGGCTGTTGAACTTATCAACCTGACCGGCTTGAGCTGAAAGCTGAAGGTCATCATTGAACTTCTTACGACCCTGCTGTTCCTTGCTTGCCTTGCCGGTTGTCAGCTTGCCAGTGATTCCTGTGCTGTCAGCTAAGAGTCTTAGACGTGCTGAAATCTTTGGGGGAAGAAGACGCTCAATCTTCTTAGCAATATTCAATGCTCGCTTACGCAGACTTACTCCAGAGCCCTTGCCGTTGGAAGTGTGCTGCTCAACCTTGCCCTTGAATTCTGCAACGTTGCCGCTAGCTCCGAACTTGAAGAACGCGGTTCGAGAAGTTTCGTTTACTGATCCTCTGCCGAATACAGCATTTGAAGGAATGATTTGGAAAGTCATGTTGTCGCAGTTAGCTCTCCATGCTTCTTCCATGAAGTAGTCATCCGTTGCCTTGATTGTTGAAGTCTTTTCAATCTCAGCAGCGTCAGCAATCATCTTTCGTGCAAGAGGAGTTGTGTTTACACCCCAGAATGAAGGTTCCCAGAATCTAGATCTGTTTGCATAACCAATAGTTTGAGGAGATGAGTAACCTCTTTGGAATCCAACAATGTCGGCTGAAGTGTTAAAGATGTATTCAGGCAATTCAAGAATCATGCAGTCAACATCCATCCAGAAAACTTTCTTATCTGGGTGTGCTGCACAAACTTCAGCTAGGAAGGGAACTTTCTTGCGACAGATATCTGCCCAGTCCTCTCCCTCTTTCTTCTCTAGCTCTCGAAGGACATACTCAACGCCAAGCTCTTCAAGTTTCTTAGCTAGACGTTCACCATGTGCTCGATAGTACTCATCTGCAGTATAAAAAGAGCAGACAACTACGTTTAGATTTGAAGTCATTAAATTTCTCGCTTACCTTAGATCTCTTTGTTGAATTCTTTAAGCCAGGTGCGAAGATCTTGACCAATGTCTTCTCTGTCAACACCCAGGCGAAGAGTTGCCTTAATAAAGTCCAGCTTGTCGCCTGTGTCGTAACGTCTTCCCTTGAAGACAACTCCTAGAACACCACCGGCACGCTCTGGATTGCTAGCTGCAGTCATGAGCGCATCAGTAAGTTGAATTTCACCACCGCGACCAGGTTCCGTTTCTTCAAGAATCTCAAAAATCTCTGGACGAAGAATGTATCTACCAATGACTGCAAGATTGGATGGCGCATCCTCAGCCTTAGGCTTTTCAACTAGACCGGTAATTCGAACAACACCGTCTTGAATAGAGCCTTCGGTCGCAGCACAACCATATAGATGTATTTGCTCTGGGCTAACTTCCATCAGTGCAACAACGTTCTCACCAGTTGCTTCATGAACTTCAAGCATCTTGGACAGTAGGACATCTCTTGAGTCCATAACGTCATCACCCAGAAGAAGTGCGAAAGAGTTATTGGCGATGTGTGCTTTTCCCTTAAGCACAGCGTGGCCTAGACCTTTAGGGTCACCTTGTCTCACATAGTGAATGTTTGCCAACTCTGAAGAAGCCATGACTTTAGCTAGACGATCTTTGTCACCTTTTAGTTCAAGGTTCATCTCAAGCTCAGCGACTCGGTCAAAGTGATTCTCTAAAGCGTTCTTGTTACGTCCAGTAATCATCAAAATGTCTTGAAGGCCAGCTTCAACTGCCTCTTCAACTACGTACTGGATCACAGGCTTATCGATAAGGGGAAGCATCTCTTTAGGCATGGCCTTGGTTGCTGGCAGAAAACGTGTGCCTAATCCCGCTACCGGAATAACGGCTTTAGTTACTTTGTGTTTAGACATTGGATTCTGTGTTCCTATCGGTTCACCACAAGTCTAGTTTCAACGCTTGAGGAACAGGCCAGCAATGAAACCCGTTCCCCAACTAAAGTGCATAGTTGGGAGGGTAACCATCAAGGCAAACTTAGCTTTCCAGCTCAAACCTTTGGCAGTTATAGAAATTAGGACAACAGCTAGGGCGTAAGAAATAAGAGGTAAAAGCCCAATTAACCCACCAAAACCAGATATTGCGAGTAAAAGCCCTAAAAATGTGCCTAAAACAAGTGCTGGTGGAGCAAAATACCTAAGATTTGCCTTATTTGGGTGAGATTTAGTCAAAAGTGAACGCCAAGCTCCAGTATCAAAGAACTGTTTGGTGAGTTTTCTCCAGGTGCTTCTTGGAAAGTAGGTCACCACGAGAGATGGGTCAAACCAAACCAGTTCCCCAGATTCTCTAATTCTGAGGTTCAACTCCCAATCCTGGCCTCGAATCATCTTCTCATCGAAACCACCAAGCTTATTTAGGACATCTTTGCGGAATACGCCCAGATAAACAGAATCGCTGGGACCTGCTTCTCCACCTACGTGATATGTGCCGCCACCTAAACCAAATCTGCTGCCGTATGCCCAAGCCACTGCTTTCTGGAAGGGAGTTACTCCTTCAGCTTTCATAAGTCCGCCTACGTTGCCTGCTCCAGTATCGCTCAGGATCTTTACAGCGCTAATGGAATAGTCCGGTGAAAGCACGCTGTGGGCATCAACTCTGATCACAACATCGTTTTTAGCTTTAGCAATAGCTAGATTCAATCCAGCTGGGGTTTTACCTGTTGGGTTCTGAACTAACTGAACTGGATATTCCTTGCTCAGCGCTTCAGCTATCTCGTTGGTCTTATCTTTTGATGGGCCTAGAGCCAAAATGACTTCAACTTGACCGTCTACTAAACCCTGCTGTTCAAATATGCTGGCCACAGCACTACGCAGATGAGCTTCCTCATTCAATACAGGCATGATGAATGAAATAGAGCTGGATGGCTTAACTTGGTTCACACTCATACCTTACTTCAATGGGTAGAACTGCCCTCGAAGATCTAGCAGAGTTAGTTCACGTAGCTGGCAGTTACTGTTAGTGAATCTGCAGTTCCGGTACTGACTAAAGTCTTGGTAACTTTTGTTGGCTTGATGCCTTGAGCACTAAGAACTTTCACAATTGCGTCTGTTCTTTGCTTGAGCAAGACGTTGTTCTTTGTGGTGGAAAGAGTCTTTACTTTAGGCATACTTACGGTCAGAACAAGATTCTTTGGAGTGTCAATTTTTAGAACAAGAGCGTTCAGCGAAGTGGTCCCCTTTGAAGAAATCTTTGCTAGCGACTTTGTGAAGCTCACTGCCGCTTTAGCAGTGCGCTTTGTGTAAACGTATAAATTCACCGAATGTGTTCCAGTGTGCTTTCCGTTTGATGATGTCACTCTTATCGAGATGGTGTTTAGGCCGGCCAACAATTTAGGTGGCATGTCCACCACTGCACTGGCACCGTACTCATTCGTAACTGCTTCTACAGTGGCTTGTCTTGTAAGGGCAGGTAGGTAGACAGTTGATCCGGCAGTGTTAGTAACTCCGTTGACAGCTATTGATTGAAGCCCGGTATCCCAAGGAGCGGAGAGGGTTTGCAGAGAGCTCAGTTGACTTTGAATTCGCCAAATAGTTGCATTCTGGTAATCCTTAGCAGTGTTGTAACCCGGACCCCAAGGATCGCTAGCAACTGCGCCGGAAATAGCTAAAGACACGTCGTTCGCCATAACTTCAAGCTCTAATTCAGCCGCTTTATTTGCAACGTCTGCAAGAGATTGCTGATACATCGAATAACAAGCAGGGACTGCCCAACACTTATTAATAATCAGTGCAGGAGACCTGAAGTAACCCAGCGAGGTGTTCCAGGTTTGGTCTGTTCCCCAAGGTAGAAGAGAAACCTTTCCATATCTGTCGAAGTTTA
This sequence comes from uncultured Micrococcales bacterium, assembly GCA_937919125.1. Classification (GTDB taxonomy): domain Bacteria; phylum Actinomycetota; class Actinomycetes; order Actinomycetales; family Microbacteriaceae; genus Rhodoluna. The sequence continues at coordinate 7,056 of CALFOB010000003.1, forward strand.
GAAAGTAATTATTCTTATTCATTACATAGCCATCCCAGTGGCCTACATAGAGTTCAGTTGCCCAACCCAACGTCATTTGTTTCATGTCTGCAATTTTGCCCATAGCAGTCCACCAAGCAGAAGCCCCGTAACTTTGAACCTTAATGAATTCAGTTAGGTCGGAAGTGTCGGTGTCGCTTCCGGATTCAATTGCAAATTGATTTTCGTACCCTGCATAAAAGTCGGGAAAGTAAGGAACTGCTCCTTTATAAAGGTGGTTGCTTGTTACTCCCCATCTTGAGAGAAGCTCTTTGCTCATGGTTTCGATGTTGAGGTGTAAACCATAATCGATTCCATTTAGGGTCACGTTTGCGTAGCCTGTTCGAGGAGTAGGAACTCCCAGTGCTCTATAGAGTCTGTAGGTCAGAGATTCATGGATGTAGCTCGGGTCTTGAACCATGTTGTTCAACGTGAATTTAGAGATACCGAAAAGCGTTTGGTCCTTTACAAAGGCATCCATCTTGATCTTGAAGGCAGCCTTCTGGGTCACATCTCGCCAAGAGCCCCAAGCTCCTTTGAGGTGGACTCCAACTGTGTAAGGGCCGTAGGACTTGCCTGCCATAGTGAACGACATTTGGGTTTCACGCCAGTCACCCTCGTATTCCCAGTTCACATTCGGATACTTGAGAGATTCAAAGTCAGCATCAGACATTTCTAGAGAAAAGTCATTGACCATCAGGGGATCAAACACCTTGGCTGCTTCGTCTGTGCCTTCAACGTAAGAGGAGGCCGCCTGAGCGGTCGACGCACTCAGAAAATTCCCAGCAATAGCGAGGATAATCAAAGCCGATACGGCAGTTGCTTTCTTCGCACTAAACATATGGAAAGCCTACCTACAAGTTCATATAGTCTGAAGGTTGGATGAAAACACAAAGCAAATTCACAAGAAGCGGCGTTCTTAAAGGCGCAAGCTTCTTAGTCGCTACCGCATTCCTGGTTTCTCTTTCAGTGCCAGCGAACGCTGCTAACTCAGGATGCATTTACACTCCACCATTGGCCACTTCTAGACAAGCTCCTGAGGTCTATCTCGGTAACAACGTAACCTCAAAGTCTTGGCAGTGGCAACCAGGAAGCGATGCAACCAATGCATCACTATCACCCCTTGGAGCAAAGGTTTCAGTCGTCTCTGGCAATCTTCGAGATATCTCTATCGGGGTTCTTCAACTTGGCATTCCAAGATCGCAGGATCTTCGAATCATGGCGGAATCAAATCCAAAAACAATCGCTGCAGTCAACGGTGATTACTTTGATGGATCAGGACCTTGGAATGCCATGGTTGAGTCAGGTCAGGTTTCGTACTCACCTCCAGGTCAAACAGAAGTTTTCGGCTTGACTCGAAAGAAAGTTTCCGAAGCCTACGGCTATCGCAGCACCGGAACAATCACTATAGGAACTAAGAAATTCAGCATCACCGGCGTCAACCAACTTGAGCCAGGACCACAATCAGTTGTGCTCTACAAGAGCAGCTTCATTAGACCTCTGACTCCAAAAGGCGATGCCACACTGTTAGTCAAGGCAGGAAAGATTGTCAGGGTTTACCCTAAGGGAGCTTCAATAGCCTCAAAGACCGGTCACGTAATCCAGATAAAAGGGTTTCTTGCATCACAGTTTGGAAAGTTTAAGTTAAGCACCGCCGTGAAGTTTGCCATTCCTAAGGCACCAGCATATGAAGAGCGCATTGCTGCAGACACAATCACTACTTATGGAAACATTTCAAGTAAGTCCAACTCTCTAAACATCGACTCTGTCAATTACACAAACCTTGGTCCAGGAGCAACACTGTTTGATAGCTCATTCAAGGACACAACTAATTCAGGTCGAGCCACTTTGAGAATCATGCCAGATAGCACAGGCAAATTTGTGGTCAAGAATGTCTACAAGACAGGCAGTCGCATCAAAGTTGATAACGGAGGCTACGTTGTTCAAGCTCGCTCAACTCTTGCGGCCTCTGTTGCAAACAAGTTCAAAGTTGGCGATGTAGTGAATGTTTCTCGAGCGTACTCAGCTGCAGCTAAGTCAGAATTTATTACTGCAGCTGGACGTGGACCAAGAATTGTCCAAGGTGGCAAGATGATTTGGATCTGTGCCCAGCACAATAAAGATCACAGACCTAGAACTGCAATTGGTTGGAATCAAGATGGTCAGATCTGGTTTGTTACCTCAAGTAGAGGACTATTGGCTTTCGACTTCGGATATCGCCAGGGTGGTTCAACTTCCAGCCAGATGGCTCAGTGGCTTCTTGAATTAGGTGCAACTGAGGCTATCCTGCTTGATGGCGGAAGCTCCACAGCTTTGTATATCGATAACCCAGAACAGCTCTCGGGGCTGACACGAATCGATATTCCTGATGAATCATGGACCAGGGATCTTGCTAACGGGTTCAGTATTGAGAGAAAGAACTTGCGCTTCTTCTTTTTTGGTCTCATCACAGCTGCAGAAAGTCTGATAGCAAACCTTCTGGTTGAGAATCTGCTGGTTAGAGCAATGATCTTGTTCAGAGAGCCATCAATAACAGCTGCTGGTGACTTATGTCTCTCAAGAGCGGCAAAAGTACTGTCAATCACGTTCTGAGAAGTGCGAATGAACTTGCCAAGGGCAGGGGAGTTACCGTTTGAATCAAAGAACTCTGTGGCGGTAGGGCCAGGGCAGACAGCTAGAACCTTAACACCGGTATTCCTTGTTTCTCCCCAAAGAGCCTCAGTGAAAGACAGAACGAAAGCCTTGGTTGCTCCGTACACAGCCATGTATGGCAGTGACTGGAAAGCAGCAGTTGATGCAATGTTGATTACTATTCCATCCTTGCGCTCAACCATTCCAGGTAGGAATGCATGGGTTAGTTCAACTAAGGTGCTCACATTTACTGTGAGTTCGTCAACAATGAACTTGTTGTTCTCTTTGATGAACTCGGCTGTTTTACCGAAACCAGCATTGTTCACAAGGATGTCAATTTGTGTGCCTCGACCTTTTAGGACATTGGCAAGAGTTGATGCAGCGTCCTTGACGCTTAGATCCATAGGCAGCACACTCGCAGCATAGATTCCATGCTCAGCAGAGATGCGGTCGGCAAGTGCCCTAAGTCGATCTGCCCTCCTAGCAACAAGAATGACCTTTACACCCATAGATGCAAGTTTTAGAGCGTATGCCTCACCTAGCCCTGAGCTCGCGCCAGTGATAAGTGCTGTTTTTCCATTTAGGTTTTCCATCCCCTCCATTCTGCCATTTTGCTAGCGACCTTATCGGTATTGCGGGGCTAGGGTTGTTTTTGGGCTTAAGGAGAATCAATTGGGTGACCGCATTAAACATTTCAGAGCTGGGCTACTACTTGCTCTAAGTTCGGCATTAATCATTTGGCCAATTAGCTATTGGTTTCCACTATCCGACTATTTAGTTGCTATTGGCGAAGAAGAATACGCTGCCTTCAAACAAACTCTTCAGATCATTATTTCGATTTACATCGGGTTCTTTGTCTTGAACCTAATAACCGCGGGCTTATCAGCCACCAAGCTCAATCACAAAGTAAAGATGTGGCTGAGCATTATTCCTGCAATTATTTTGTTGGTTGTTCCAGTGCTACTTGTAATCCCAATTGCCGTGAAATATTCTGAGCAATCTTTCTTTGAAGTTTTCCAGGCTCTATATCGCCTACTCAGATTTACTTCTCCAGAACTAGTGGGTTGGGCGTTACTTCTCACAGTGTTTGCTGTATCACTAAACATTCGCGCAGCACTCACATTGAAAGACGCAGGAAATCCGGAGCGTGTGCCGAAGCATTTGAGCAAGCGCTACCTCATTTACACAGGTGTGATGGCTTTAGTGTTCATCATCATGACTCTGGTCAGTTTCTCTAACTCTTCCGCTAGAGCATCTGATCGCCAGGCCTGTTTAGATTTTGCAGCTTTAGCTGTACCTGAATATAACGACCAGGTGGATGCATACATCTCTAACGTTAGAGAGATTGCTGATAAGACAGGATCTAAGGAACTAAAGGGCTTGTTTGTTGATTTCGCAGATATTTCGACTGAGTATCTTTCTATTTTTATTACTGAGCCAGACAACTCAACCAAACTAGCCGAGTACGGTGGGGCCATGACTGCGGTAAGAGCGAATATCGATGCCATTTGCTCTCAGGTTTCAGTCAAGTAATCCGGATGGTCATGTGACTTTGATTCGTCCTTGTAATCAATAAGCGGACGAATAGCTCTGAGTAATGCGTTATTTAATCTTGTACTTAGTAGCCAAGGCGGACACTTCTTTTTGCCTAGAGGCTATGAACGCGATTGAACGAGTCTGCTCTGCTGTGATGGCGATAACCAAGTCTGGTCTGTTCTTGAACTGATCGTTTAGAACAGGCTTGATTACAGCAGCTGCTGAACGCATTAGGGTTCCAAGCTTGATCTTGGTAGCCATTGCGGACGTAGCCTTCAATTCTGTTAGATAAGCGTTTCTGCATGTTGGGTAAGCAATGCACTTCACGTATAGGCTGCCGCGAGCAGTCTCTTTAGTGAGCCAAGGGTGAGTAGAAGTTTTAGACAGTAGCGGAGTGATGAATGTGTCACCTGGGGCAGGGGTTTTTCTGTTTTCACCAAAGGTCTGGTCGAGACCCCAAGGAATAATTGTGAACTTACCTCGGGTATTACTTCTAAGGAAGTAGTTGTTTACGTTAGGTCCGGTGTAGCCATCCCAGTGGCCAAGGAAGTTTTCTACAGCCATGAACTTTATAAGCGAGGCTCTGTCCATCATGGTGTCTAAGGATTTATACCAAGTAGCAGGGTCCTTCTGGTTGACCGCGGTAATGAGCTTGGTTAGATCGTTCTTGTTGGCAGTTACTTTCCAGCCATAGTCGGCAGGGAATGCACCAGTGAGGTTATCGCCATCGTCATTGCCAACCTTCAAATCTTTAGGGGCAACACCCTCATAGATGTGTTGAGTGATGTCTTTGAATCTCTTAGCGGCGAAGTTTTCATCTGGTTGTTCAACGTTTAGATATAGTCCTCGGTCAACACCGTTGACGTAAACTCTTGCCCAACCGGTCTTAGATGCAGGAACTCCCATGGCATTGAAAAGAGCGTAAGCACCATACTCATGAATCTTGCTGCCATCTTGGGTCAGAGCGTTTAGGGTCAATCTTCTAAGTCCTAGGTAGCCGTTGCCTGATGCACCTTTGAAGAATTTGATCTTGAAGCTTGGGGTTTCACTAAGTTTTGAAATTGAACTTGAACCCTTTAGGCGGATATCCATATCGAGCACTCCACTGCTTCTTCCATCAACAGAGAGAGTTGCAGTTCCTGGAGCATAAATCTTGTATGTGCTTCTGTTGTTTAGAGCGTCGACGGTTTGTTGAGGAAGTTCAAGATCAACTCTCAATACCTTTAGGGGGTTATAAATGTCTGTGCTCTTTAGTGTGCTCGCTGCTTGAGCAGGGGACACCAACATCACTGAACCAAGCACCATTGAGATAGAGCCTGCAATGAGTCTTCTTACACCCTTGTTTATAACCATGTGGGCTAATCTAGCATTATGACACCAATCGACTACCCCCTATTGCTGGCAACTCTCAGCATTAACTTAGTTTTGCTTTTCCTTGTTGCTTATGTCTTCTTCTATAGAAGACATAAGCGTAGAGACGTATTCGTAGCAATCTGCCTAATCAACATCACGTTGTTTGTATTGGGTGGAGCTCTAGGTACATTCACCATTTCTATTGGTGTTGGGTTTGCACTATTCAGCGTTATCTCTATCTTCCGTTTGAGGTCAACAACATTGGGTTGGACTGAGATTGTTTATCTACTTGTTGCTCTTGCTATGGGTCTAACCCTTGGTCTTCCTGCCTATGACCTACCAGTTCAGACTCTTTACGCAGTGCTACTAGTTGTTGCTGTTTATGTAGTGGATCACCCTAGAGTTCTTCCACAGAGAGTGAATCAAAGATTCAGCTTGTCAACCGACTATGTGGAGATTGAACCTGTGGCTCTAAAGCAGAAAGTTGAAGAGCAACTTGGATACACCGTTCAGCGAGTTCAGGTAAAAGCAGTAACGACCACTCCAGTTGGAATGAAATTAGAAATCGAGTCCTAAATGGCAAGCAAGGCTCCGAAAGCAAAGTTTGATTACAAACCACATCCGCATATAGCGGTAAGAAAGACGCTGAAGCCAACCAACACTGAAGACATACTTCTAAATGTTGGCCCAAAGACCTTCAATCAAAAACTTGGCTTTGGAATCACTAAGCGCGTTGGAACAATGTGGGCGGCATATATATTCTTTGCTCTTACCTTGATCAGCCTTCCGGCTGTAATCATGAAGGGCGATTTAGTTCTAATTGTTGGTTGGGTTGCTCAGACCTTCTTACAGCTAGTTCTGCTTCCAATAATCATTGTTGGGCAGAACATCCAGGCATCCGCTGCTGAAAGACGTGCGGTTATGACTTACGAGGATGCCGCTGCGGTTTTAGATGAGGCAGTAAAGATCCAGAAACATCTAGACCATCAGGATGAGGCTCTTTCGCATTTGATTTCTCGTCTTGAAGAAGTCGAAAAGAAACTTCCTAAAAGGTAGCCATGCGTTTAGTCATTGCTGACTGCTCTGTTGATTATGCAGGCAGGCTAACAGCACATCTTCCTAAGGCCAGAAGGCTATTGATGCTTAAAGGTGATGGCAGCATCCTTATCCATAGTGAAACTGGTTCATACAAGCCTTTGAACTGGATGAACCCACCATGTAACTACTCGGTTCATGAACCAGATGAAGAACAAGTTGATTTAGGAGTCAAAGAGATTTGGCGAGTGAGCCAGGCCAAAACAGCTGACATTCTTTGGATTCAGATCTTTGAAATACATAACGACATCAATCATGAATTAGGCAAAGACCCAGGTCTTATCAAAGACGGAGTTGAGGCGCATCTTCAGGAGTTGATGGCAGCCCAAATTGAAATCATCGGTGAAGGTGCGATGTTAGTTCGTCGTGAATACATGACACCAATTGGACCGGTAGATATCTTGGCTAAAGATAAGAATGGTCAAAGTGTTGCTATTGAAATCAAACGCCGTGGAGAAATAGATGGCGTTGAACAACTAACTAGATATTTGGAACTTATGAATAGAGATGCTGCTCTTGCTCCAGTAAGAGGAATATTCGCTGCACAAGAAATTAAACCTCAGGCAAGAACTCTTGCTGAAGATAGAGGTATTGAGTGTTTGATTCTGGATTATGAACAACTTAGAGAAGCGTCCATAGATCCAGATTCTTTATTCTGGTAGGCCAGCTGCCTTTACGAACTCTCTAACTGCGATAACTCGAGCACTGGTCTTTGACTCAACGCCAATACCAGCAGCAGCAACTGCTCTGTTAACTAAGTTCTCTACTGCACGAAGAGTAGTTCCACGTTCTTGAGCAATCTGCTGATTTGAGTAGCCTTTGGCAATCATTCGAAGAACTTCGAACTGTGTGCGGGACACATTTACAAGAGAGTGAGAAGGCTTCAGGTCATCCCTGAACTCTTCACCAACTTTGTCTCTTAGCGCTGCCTCAATGGCTTGGTTCAAAACACCAGGATCGGATAGTCGACTCTTTAGAAGATACGCGGCATTTTTAGGAACAGCCTTAACATCAAAACCAAATAGTCGAGGTTCAGCAACGTGAGTGAGAAAAACTAAAGCCATCTCTGGATGAAGTTTGTTCATTGCTACTGCAAAGTCCAAACCATTAGGTCCAGCACCCAGATCAATATCTAGAATGACTACATCCACATCACCGGCGTCAGTAATCTTTCTAGCTTCGCGGGCATTGGAAGCAGTCTGAACTCTAAAGCCATCGTTGATTAACTTGTCGGAGACTAAAGCTCTAATAAAGTGCTCGTCTTCGACCACAAGAACAGATCTCTGGTATTTATTCATGTCTGCCTCCTCTGAGATTATTGTGCCACTAGCCTTCCGAGGTGCAAGATAAGTGTTCCATAATGCGAATAGGCCTTAGAGGCACAATAGAGTAGTAAAACTAAGTAAGCAGGAGTTAGAGATGGCCCTAGAAGATCGCAAGATTTGGCGAGGATTCGCAAGCGACAACTATGCAGGCGTTCACCCAAGCCTTTTTGAATTGATGCAGAGTGTGAACGAAGGTCACGAACGTGCCTACGGTGATGACCATGTCACAGCAGAACTAGACACTGTATTTAAAGACACCTTTGGTCCAGATTCAGAAGTATTCCCAGTCTTTAACGGCACCGGCGCTAACGTAGTTGCTCTCTCAGCTGTTGTTAAGAGGTGGGAATCAGTCATTTGCGCTGGGACCGCTCACATCAACTGTGATGAAGGTGGAGCTCCTGAGAAGATGGCTGGCCTAAAGCTTTGGACCATTCCAACTCCTGATGGCAAGCTAACCCCAGAACTCATCAAGCCACACATTTTTGATATTGGTTCCGTGCATAGATCACAGGTAGCAGTAATCAGCATTACTCAGACCACTGAAATGGGAACTCTCTACACAATCCCAGAGATCAAAGCTCTTGCTGATTATGCTCACGAAAACAACCTGCTACTACACATGGATGGGGCAAGACTTTCAAATGCTGCGGCAGCCCTAAACGCTTCATTCAAAGAATTCACAACAGATGCTGGTGTTGACTTAGTCAGCTTTGGTGGAACCAAGATTGGTGCGCTAGCTGCTGAAGCGGTTGTTGTCACAAACTCTAAGCAACTCTCTGAGAGCATGCCTTTCTTGAGAAAAACTTCTATGCAATTACCAAGCAAGATGAGATTCGTTAGCGCTCAGCTAATCGGACTACTCAAAGATGATCTTGCAATTAACAGCGCTAAGCACGCTAACGCAATGGCTAAGGCTTTGGATGCTGGAGTTAGAGAATTAGCGGCTAAGTCAAATGGTCGTGTGAGTGTTCCTAACCCAACAGAGGCAAACGCTGTATTCCCAATTCTTCCTATGGAGCTAATCCCTGAATTACAAAAGGACTACTGGTTCTACGTATGGGATCACAACCTAGGTCAGGTTCGTTGGATGTGTGCTTGGGACACAAGACAAGAGGATGTTGACGGTCTACTCAAGGCTTTAGCTAAAGCTCTTGGGGTTTAGACTTAGAGCATGCAACCAAACAAAATCGCGATTACCGCTGCCCCTATTGCCCCTGTTCTAGCAGAACGCTGGAGCCCAAGATCATTCAATCGTGACTACCTGCTTACTCAGAGTGAAGCACTAGCAATTCTTGAATCAGGCCGCTGGGCACCATCAGCGAATAACTTGCAGCCATGGAGATTTGCTTTCATCAGCAGAGATGATGAATTGCACGCTGAACTTTGTTCAAAAGGTTTGACTGGCTTCAACCAGGCATGGGCACCAGATGCTTCAGCACTTCTTGTTGTTGCAGTGCAGAAAGGTCTTCCAGATGGCAAAGAGATCACTGGACGTAAATACGATGCTGGTCTAGCAGCTGCTCTGATGGTTGTCCAGGCTCAAGAACTTGGTCTTCACACTCACCAGATCGGTGGCTTTATTCAGGATGAAGTTCACTCTCTTCTAAAGCTTGATGACAACCACGAAGTGGTTGTTCTTATTGCTATTGGCAAGGTAGCACCTGCTGAGCAACTTGAAGGCCCTGCTTACGAACGTGAAATTGCACCAAGAGTTCGTTTGAGCCTTGATGAAATCATGCTTCACGGAAAGCCGTAATTGCCAACAGTATTTCAAGCATCCATAAGCCAAGAGATTGCAGGCTGGTTCCCTAATCTAGGTGCAACACTGTTCTACCTAGCTGTCTGGGGATTGGTTTTTGCTGGAACTGGCTTACTCATCGGTGCTTTCGTACCTTTTATTACAGGCGACTCTTTAGTTTTTGCTGCCGGTCTAATTGCTGCATCACATGCAAGCGATGTGAATATCTTGGTCATGGCAACTGGTGTCGGTATTGCGGCTTGGCTTGGAGATCAGGTTGGTTACACACTCGGTCGTCATTACGGCAGGCCTTATCTAGATAAACGAAAAGGTAAGTGGATCAAAAAGGGTATTGAAAAGAGTGAAGCGTTATTCCTAGCTTGGGGATGGTGGGCAGTAGTAGTTGCTCGCTTTATGCCGTGGGCAAGAGTCTTTGTTCCAGTGGTAGCGGGTATTGCCAACATGAACTACTACAAGTTCTTTAGTGCCAACCTTGTAGGAGCTCTAGCTTGGGGTGTTGGGCTAACTATGGCTGGCTATTACTCAGCCACCATTCCGTTGGTAAAGAATGCTTCTTATCTAATTGCTGGTGCGTTTATCACTGCAAGCTTGATTGCAGGAATTCGTATCTGGTTGCTAAACAGAAGAACTAGCTAAACCAAACTCAGCAAATTCGGGAGACTTTTCTCTCGCAATGAAATCTAGTTCTTGAGCAGCCCAAGAATCAAAGTATTGATCGAAGATGTGGCCATCGCGTTCGAGCCAGCGCTGCTTTCTAATTTCTTCTGGAACATCTAACCAAACAGTTAGATTGGCAATTGTTGATGTGTATCTATTTAGAGAACCGCAGCCTTCAATAATCAGGGGGGTTCCTCCTGAGAACTCTCTCCAACGTTCACGCTCGTTGGTTTCCCAATTGAATTCCTGCCAGGAAGAAGTTCCTTTGGAAAGTAGAGGATTGAGAACTACTCGCTGTAAGTATTCTGCTCCTTGAGCTAGACCAGCCCAACCTTCGTAGATATCATCCATGTGAATAATTCTTGGCATGGATTCACCTGAACGGAATAGTTCGTTCTGAAGATCTAGAGCGAGAGTAGATTTGCCTGAACCTGCTCGACCATCGATAACGATGATTGGCATCGCTATTCCTCGGTCGACAAGTTTGAAGCTTTCGTCAGTTAGACGATCTAGCAACTCTTCATAGACCAGAGATTCAGGCATAGTGAAAGCCTACTTTTTATATGCCCTCGATAAGAACGTCTGGGTGCTTGTCGAAACGATATCCTTCACCACGGCTGGTTCTGATGATGTCTTCGTAACCAACAAGTCTTGAACGAAGTCTTCTGATGTGGACATCGATAGTTCTGCCGTAGATGTCTTGTCCACCACCACAGTTCCAAAGAGTTGTGATTAGTTCATCTCTCGAGATTGTGATGCCCTGGTGTCTAACTAGATATTCCAAGACACAGAACTCTTTGCTAGTTAGATCTGCTTTGTCACCATCAATAAATACTTTTCTACGCTGCAGGTCAATAACAACACCCTTAGCTGCATCGTCTTCACCCTTATCAACTAGACGCTCTAGAGCTTTAGGGTCTGAAAGAGCTGCTCTAACTACATCAACGTTTCTTCCGCCAGATCCAGTCTTAGCAAGAGCAACTGATGCAAATGTTTCTGCAGCGAGGCCTGGAGCAATTGAGTCAAGTGTGCTTCTTAGAGCGGCAACTATTGCTCCTAGGGATGTGCCATTAGCTTCTGCAGTTGCTTCATCAATTCCAACGTAAAGAGCAAAGCCTCGGGCTTCAGTAGCAGTGATTTCGTTTCTTACAAATGGGTTTACAGTGGTGGTCATTTTTCTAATCCTTTGATTGTGTATGCGGGAAGGTTGTGCCTAATTAGGACTTATTTCTGGGGTGTTGGTGTCGTAACTTGTTTGGAAGCGGGCTTAGCCGGCTATGAAAGTTAGCGACACATTCGCATACACATAACAGCGCTCATCATGACAGGGCGAATTACAGTCGCCTCCGACATGGTGTTTGAAATAGCGGTGTTAGTCATGAACTAAACTTTAGGACCAGAAGCCAAGTCCGTCAAGTTGAAACGCCTAATTGGGAAAGTAATTTTGATGACTCTAGAGAGGCAGGAATCGATGTCTAATACAGACCTGACTGTTCTCTTTGTTTGCACAGGCAATACCTGCAGATCCTCAATGGCTGAACAGCTATTCAACCTAAAGGCCAAAGACCTCTCAGCTCATGCCTTCTCCGCTGGGCTAGACGCCAAACCAGGTTCCTCAATGAGCCCGCAGGCAGCAGAAGCCATGGCTGCCCTTGGCTATAACTCAACAGCTCACAGCTCGACCTTGCTATCAGTTGAAGCAGTTGAAGAAGCTGATGTGATACTCACCTTTACGCAAGGTCAGAAGATTGAACTGGGAGAAAGATTCCCTGCTGTCATTGAGAAGGTGTTTACTATTTCTGAATATGCAAACAGGGGGAGTGGGACATCTGTTGATGTTTCAGATCCTTATGGAAGAAGTGCTGAAGTTTATAAAGAAACTGCGGAAACGATTGACTTTTTAGTAGAGCTAATTGTTAGTTCGATAAAGGCTGGTTAGTCAGCTAGACCGTAAAGACGGTCTCCAGCGTCACCTAGGCCAGGAACGATGTAGCCAAGTTCGTTTAGCTTTTCATCTAAAGCTCCAAGAACAATCTTGATGTCTTTATCGCCTAGGTGTTTTTCTAAAGCTTCTAAACCTTCAGGTGCTCCTAGAAGACAAATGCAAGTAATGTCTGTTGCACCTTTTTCAAATACGTAATCAATTGAATCGATAAGTGTTCCACCGGTAGCAAGCATTGGATCAATGATGTAGACCTGACGTCCCGTTAGATCATCTGGCAGACGGTTTGCATATGTGTACGGCTGAAGTGTTTCTTCATTTCTCTTGATACCTAAGAAACCAACTTCAGCAGTTGGTAGAAGTTTTACGATTCCTTCAAGCATTCCTAGTCCTGCACGAAGAATAGGAATAATGATTGGACGAGGCTTAGAAAGTATCTTTCCTTTGGTTTGAGTAACAGGGGTTTCAATAGTTACCTCGGTTGTCTTTACTTCTCGTGTAGCCTCATAGGCCAACAGAGTTACAAGTTCTTCAACCAGCTGTCTAAAAACAGGGGATGGGGTGTTCTTATCTCTAAGAACAGTTAACTTGTGAGTTATTAATGGGTGGTCTGCCACGTGAATCCGCATAGGCTAAATCTAGCGTTAGTGAGGTGGATGTGGTGAACCAGACTTGGGTTCCATTTATGAGGGCTGCTCTAGTAGAGGCTCAGATAGCAATGGATGTGTCCGATGATGTGCCAGTAGGTGCAGTCATTGTTGATGAAAATGGCGAGATTATTGCTCGAGGAAGAAACGAGAGAGAACTCTCTAAAGATCCAACTGCTCACGCTGAAATCCTTGCCATTAGAGAAGCAGCGGAAAAACTAGGGGATTGGCGACTAAACGGTTTGACCTTGGTGGTAACCCTTGAACCTTGTGTGATGTGTGCCGGGGCTATCCAGGCAGCAAGAATCAACAAAGTGGTCTTTGGAGCTTGGGATGAGAAAGTTGGAGCCTCAGGCTCTTTATATGACTTAGTCAGAGATAGACGTCTAGGAACCGAGACCGAAGTAATCCCAGGGGTCCTTGAGCCTGAAGCCAGAGATCAATTGAAAGAGTTTTTTGCCAAAAAGCGCTAGTTTCGCCAGAAAAAGCCCTAAATTCCATGGGGTAACCTGATTTATGGTGACGTGTCCGAGTGGCCGAAGGTGCAACTCTCGAAAAGTTGTGTGGGTGAAAGCCCACCGTGGGTTCAAATCCCACCGTCACCGCCAGAAATATCACAAAAACCACTATTAAGCGGCTCGTTTAGTTATTTGGGCTTATAAACTTGTTCCCTATACGCATTAGCGAATATTTAGGGGTTTTTACATGGCGAAGCTGATTATCACGGACGGGATAGGCCTAATCAAGCTATCCCTCGTCCAGCGATATCTGCTTGGTAGACGCTATGTGGCCTTTGAATTAGAGCGAATGATCAAGGTTTCGGTCCAAAATACCCCTAAAAAGGCGGATCTTGGGGAAAAAGCCAAGCATGGCTGGCTGCCCTTCTCCATGACTGGGGAATATCAAAATGGGGCTAAAAAGAGCCTATTTATAGGCCCAAAGAAGGCTAGATGCGTAAGAGTTTTGATGCTAAACCCTGCTTTGGATGAGATTGTTCTTACCTCAGGCAACCAATTAGAGCTTTATGCCGTTTTGAAGGAACATCAGAAGGACAAGATCTACCCTCGCAACTAAGTTTTCAGAGGGGATATTAGTCACTTTCTTCCAATATTTATCTTGCATATACCTAATTGAGACATATAAGATAGAGGTTTGCTCCCCAACAACTCGTAAGCATATTTCGGCTGCGCATTTTGTACGCATATTTTGGCGACAAAGTTAGGGACTAATCCCATAGACCGTTCTAACTAAGTAAACCGCCTTTGAAGGGATCATCTTGGCCGCCAAGAAAACCACCAAAAACATTCGTTCAGCTCAACGACTTTCCTTTGCGAAAACTCGTGAGCCAATTGAACTTCCAAATCTTCTAACCCTGCAGACTGAGAGCTTTGAATGGCTTGTCGGCGATAAGTCATGGAGAGACAAGGTTGGCCCAGATGCCAAGACCGGTCTTGAGGAAGTATTCGAGGAGCTATCTCCTATCGAAGACAACCCAAACAATCCGAGCGAAGCAAAGATGGGTCTTGAGTTCAAGTCACCTACTTTGGATGAGCCAACATACACTCCTGACCAGTGCAAGGTAAAGGGCAAGACTTACGCTCGTCCTTTGTACATCAAGGCAGAGTTCACAAACTACAAGACTGGTGAAATCAAGAGCCAGACCGTGTTCATGGGTGAATTCCCAATCATGACTAACGAAGGTACCTTCGTTGTTAATGGAACAGAGCGTGTAGTTGTTTCTCAGCTAGTTAGATCCCCTGGTGTTTACTTCTCTGTTTCAACAAACACAACAGGAAACCTTGACGTTAAGAACAACAAGGCTCAGATCATTCCTTCACGTGGTTCATACCTAGAGTTCCTAACCGAATGGGTTAAGGATGACCGTAAGTCTGTATCACGTTTTGGTAAGCCAATTCTTCAGGTGCAGGTTGACCGTAAGACTAAGGTTTCTGCAACCATCTTCCTAAAGGCTCTTGGTCTTTCACGCGATGAAATTGTTGAAGCATTCTCAGATGTGAAGAGTGTTGCAACTCCAGCTAACGGCTGGGAGATCGACATCGATCTAATCAACAACACTTTGGACTACGACGAGTCACGTGCATTCACAACTCCAATCATCACTAAAGAAGATGCGTTGAAGGAAATGTACCGTAAGGTTCGTGGCGAGTCAGGTAACGCAGATGCAGCTGAAGCATGGTTGAAGAGCGTTTACTTTGACAAGAAGAGATACAACCTTGCCCGCGTTGGTCGTCACAAGCTAAACCGCAAGCTAGGTGTAACAGTTGATGAGAACACCACTGTTCTAACTGTTGAAGACATCGTTGCAACCATGAAGTACCTTTTGGTATTCGACCTTGCGTTGAAGAACAAGGCAGACATCACAAGCAACATGAACTTCCCGCTAAAGATGTCAGGTAAGAAGACAGACATCAGAATTTCTGCTGACGACATCGACGACTTCCAAAACCGTCGTATCCGTTCAGTTGGAGAACTAATCCAGAACCAGGTTCGTATTGGTCTAAGCCGTATGGAACGTGTTGTTCGTGAGCGTATGTCTACTCAGGACGTTGAGGCAATTACTCCTCAGACCCTGATCAACCTACGTCCAGTTGTTTCAGCAATCAAAGAGTTCTTTGGTGCTAGCCAGCTATCTCAGTTCATGGATCAGAACAACCCTCTTGCAGGTCTTGCTCACAAGCGTCGTCTGTCGGCCCTAGGCCCTGGCGGTATCGCAAGAGAGCGTGCACAGATGGAAGTCCGTGACGTTCACCCATCCCACTACGGTCGTATGTGTCCAGTTGAAACTCCTGAAGGTCCAAACATTGGTCTTATCGGTTCCCTAACTGCATACGCACGTATCAACGCATTCGGTTTCATTGAGACTCCATACAACAGAGTTGTAAACGGAAAAGTTTCAGGCAAGATCGATTACCTAGATGCAGCTGAAGAAGACGGCAAGGTTATTGGTGGAGCTGATGTTCCTCTAAACGCTGACAAGACTTTTGCTAACAAGAAGGTATTCGCTCGTTTCAAGGGTGACGTTGTTGAAGTTGACAACGACCAGGTTGATTACATCGACATCTCACCTCGTCAGCTTGCATCTGTTTCAACATCTTTGATTCCATTCCTAGAGCACGACGACTCAAGCCGTGCTTTGATGGGTGCGAACATGCAACGTCAAGCAGTTCCACTAATCCGTAGCGAAGCACCACTAGTTGGTACCGGTATGGAGCGTGCAGCTGCAATGGACTCACACGCAGTTCTTCTTTCAAGAAGTGCCGGTGTTGTTGAAGAAGTTGACGCTGACACAATCGTGGTTAGAGGCGATGACAACAAGCAGGAGAAATACACTCTTCGCAAGTTCGAGCGTTCAAACCAGGGGACAGCTATCAACCAGCGTGCAATTGTTTCTGTTGGTCAGAAAGTTGAAGCAGGAGAAACTCTTGCTGATGGTCCAGCAACCGATCAGGGTGAACTAGCGCTAGGTAAGAACCTTCTAGTTGCATTCATGCCTTGGGAAGGTCACAACTTCGAAGACGCGATCATCTTGAGCCAGTCATTGGTTAAAGAAGACACTCTTTCTTCTATCCACATCGAAGCTCACGAAGTTGAAGCTAGAGACACCAAGCTAGGTAAGGAAGAGATCACTGCAGATCTTCCTAACGTATCTGCGGAAGCTCTTGCTCAGCTAGACGAGCGCGGAATCATTCGCGTTGGTGCTGAGGTTCGTCCAGGAGATATCTTGGTTGGAAAGGTAACACCTAAGGGTGAGACCGAGCTTTCAGCTGAAGAGCGTTTGCTTCGTGCAATCTTCA
>CALFOB010000004.1 GCA_937919125.1 uncultured Micrococcales bacterium
CGGCATACGAGATACAAGCTAGTGACTGGAGTTCAGACGTGAGCTCTTCCGATCTAACCAGGCAGCAACACTCCCTGCTCGCAGAGTTGAGATCCTCTACTGCTTTGGTCAGCGCGAAGCTTGGAACTTCGCATCCAAGGAACCTATGAAGTATTGGATGCCAGCATTAGAGATGGCTAGAGAGAACCAGCTTGTTCGTGAGTGGGTTGAGGTTACTGAGGTAATCACTCGTGAATACATCATGAATCAGCATGAGTATGAACTTGCCATCGAGATGGCAAATGAAGGTTTAGGTCTTATTCCTGAACTTGCCTTTGATCTGGATGATCGCACCGCACAAGCCCATCTAACCTGGGGTAAGGCAGTGGCCTACGACAACCTTGAAAAGTACCCTGAAGCTCTAGCGTTTTTCAACTTAGGTTCAAGAATGTATGCCAACGTAGGCAATGACGTTCTGGCAAACGTCCTTGCTAGTGCTTCCGCATTCATCCACACCCAGCTTGATGAACACGATGAAGCTGAGAACATGCTTCCAGCCATTAGAGAGTTCTTTATTCAGAAGGAAGACCTAGCCAGAGTTGCCCACTGTGATCTAATCTCGGCAATTGTCCTGATGCATAAGGGTCAGTACCAAGAGGCACTTGAACTAGCCCTTGAGGTTAAGTCGGTAGAGAAGCAAGTCAACAAATTAGATTCAGGAACCTTGCGTTGGGTAGCTAAGGCCTACTTCTATACCGAGAACTATGAAGAAGCAGTGGCTCACTACCGTCAAGCAATCAAGATGGCAAGCAAGAAGCCTGACCGTGACTACAAAGATGTAGTCAAGGCAACCCTAGGGCTTGCTGAAGTCTTTGCAGCCCAGGGTAAGACTAAGGAAGCTACTGCAGCAAGATTCGACGCCAAAGTCATGGACAAGCGTTTGAAGAAGCCAAGATTGACTAACAGCGCTAAAGCCATCAAGGAAGTTGAACAGCTGCGAGCTAAAGGTGAATACGATCTTGCTATTCAACTCACAGCTGAACTAGTTCAAGAAAGCTCAGAGGCAGGAGACATCTCCCTTCGCCTTCGTGCAGAATGCGAACACATCATCACTAACTTCCTCAAGGAAGACTATGAAGGTGTAGCAAGCACCTGGGAAGCAATGCCAAGAGCAACTCTTGAACTCCACGATGAACTGGTAATCAAGATTAAGAACATGGTTTGCCACTCGCTAGCAAAACTTGGCAGACT
>CALFOB010000005.1 GCA_937919125.1 uncultured Micrococcales bacterium
CTGGAACTCAAGGATGAAGCTGCTCTTTACGCCAATATGTTTGATGCCATTTAGCAAACACTCATAAGTATGAGAGAATTGCTGCATGTTACGTTGGCTGACCGCAGGTGAATCTCATGGACCATCACTTACTGCTATCCTTGAGGGTCTTCCTGCTGGTATTGAGATCAGCACTGAACAACTAACCACCGCTCTAGCCCGCAGACGTCTTGGTTATGGCCGTGGCGCAAGAATGAAGCTTGAGCTTGATGATGTTTCTTTCACAGGCGGTGTCCGTCATGGCAAGACCATGGGTGGGCCAATTGCCATTGTTATTGCCAACACTGAATGGCCTAAGTGGGAGCAAGTCATGTCTCCGGATGTTGTTGCTCCTGAGCTTCTAACTGGAGCAAGAGCTGAAGCTCTTACTAGACCTAGACCTGGTCACGCAGACTTCACTGGCATGCAGAAATACGGCTTTTTAGACAGCAGACCAGTTCTTGAGAGAGCCTCTGCCAGAGAGACCGCAGCACGTGTTGCTCTTGGCGAAGTTGCAGCGACTTTCCTTCGAGCTTTAGACATTCAACTTATAACCCACACTGTTTCTATCGGAACAGTTATGGCAAAGGCTGAAATGGCTTTGCCTAAGCCAACAGACTTAGAAGAAATTGATGCTGATCCGCTAAGAGCATTCAACCGAGACCTATCCGCTGAAATGGTTGCAGAGGTTGATAAAGCTCATTCAGATGGCGACACACTAGGTGGTGTAGTTGAAGTTTTGGTCTACGGACTTCCACCAGGTCTTGGCTCATTCGTGCACTGGGATAGAAGACTCGATAGCCAATTAGCTGGAGCTCTAATGGGTATTCAAGCTATCAAGGGTGTTGAAGTTGGCGATGGTTTTGAAACAGCAAGAAGACGTGGTTCTGAAGCACACGATGAGATCGTGATTGGCAGTGACAACGATGTCGAGAGATTGACTGATCGTGCTGGAGGAATCGAAGGCGGCATGAGTAATGGTGAAGTTCTTCGAGTTCGTGCTGCGATGAAACCAATTTCAACCGTTCCAAGAGCTTTGCAAACAATTGACGTTGTTACCGGTGAACAAGCTAAGGCACATCACCAGAGATCTGATGTTTGCGCCGTTCCTGCAGCTGGCGTTGTTGCAGAAGCAATGGTCGCCTTAACAATTGCTAACGCAGTTTTAGAAAAGTTCGGTGGCGATTCGATTGCTGAAACCAGGAGAAACATGCTTAGTTACCTAGAGAGCATTCCAGAGACACTTCGTTCCAAAATCGCAAGATAATCATGTCTGCGCTACCTATTGTTCTTATTGGCCCAATGGGTGTTGGTAAGACAACCATCGGCAAAAAACTCTCTAAGAGACTTTCTC
>CALFOB010000006.1 GCA_937919125.1 uncultured Micrococcales bacterium
GCTGGGAATCAGGCTCTAGGTATTGTCTTGGGCGGATCTGGTAACGGTGAGCAAATAGCTGCGAACAAGGTTCACGGCATTAGAGCTGCCTTGGTTTGGAATCTGGATACTGCCAAGCTTGCTCGTCAACACAATGACGCCAATGTTGTAGCTGTTGGTGCAAGACAGCATTCTCAAGAAGAAGTTCTAGAACTAATCAAGGCTTTCATTGCTGAACCTTTCTCTCAAGATGAAAGACACAGCAGAAGAATTGGCAAGATTGCTGCATACGAACAAACCTCTGAAATTCTGTAAGGAATCTCAAACTTAAATGCCTGAGGGTCACTCCGTTCAAAGAACTGCCAATGACTTCAACAAAAGGTTCAAAGGCAAAGTTGTTAATGTTGATTCTCCTCAAGGGAGATTTAGTTCAGAAGCAAAACTAATTGATGGGAACATTCTTGTTAGTGCGAAAGCGATTGGCAAACAGCTCTTTCTCAAATTTGGTAACGGCCTCACCTGTCGAGTCCACTTAGGTATTTACGGTAAGTGGAGATTTGTTGAAGGCATAGACAAAGTTATGTATGGCCAGGTCAGAGCTAGGTTCTTCAATGAAGAATTTCTCGCGGATCTTCGTGGTCCAACGATTTGTGAAGTCATCGACAAAAAAGCCGTCAAAGATATCGAGAAGCGTTTAGGCCCTGATCCAACAAACTCAGATCCAAGAGGTTTACAAAAACAAAGATTCATTGATCGAGTTAGTGCATCTTCAAGTCCAATCGGAATCTTGTTAATGAACCAAGAAGTTATTAGCGGTATTGGAAATGTCTATCGTGCTGAGATTCTCTTCAGGGCACAGATAAGCCCACATGCGCCTGGTAAGTCTTTATCTGTTGAGCAGATTGCAGATATTTGGACTGATTCGGTCAAGCTCATGAAGGTTGGAGTTGCAACCGGATTTATGACAACTAGGGAAGATCGCCTCAAAAAGAGAACTAAGAAGGCGGACCGGAACTATGTCTATAAAAGGGAAGGGCAGAAATGCCTTCGCTGCGAGGGATTAGTCCAGATAGAACTAATGGCAACCAGGAAGCTGTATTGGTGCCCTGGTTGCCAGTTCTGAGCCTATTTCTAGGCACTTTGGAGCGGGTGACGGGAATCGAACCCGCACAATCAGTTTGGAAGACTGAGACTCTACCATTGAGC
>CALFOB010000007.1 GCA_937919125.1 uncultured Micrococcales bacterium
GTCGACTAGCTCAGCAGGCACAGGGTGCAGCTGCGGTTTACATCGACGAAGAGACAATGCTGTTCTCGGCTACCACTGCAAGCAAGCAGCCAAAAGATCAGTTCGACTTCTTCCCACTAACCATCGACGTTGAAGAGCGCATGTATGCAGCTGGACGTATTCCAGGAAGCTTCTTCCGTCGCGAAGGTCGCCCATCAACCGAGGCAATTCTTGCTTGTCGTTTGATCGACCGTCCACTTCGTCCATCATTCGTTGATGGTCTACGTAACGAAATTCAGGTTGTAGTTACCGTTTGGGCAATTGAGCCTGACGAAATGTACGACGTAGTTGCAATCAACGCAGCTTCAATGTCAACTCAGCTTGCTGGTCTGCCATTCTCTGGTCCTATCGGTGGTGTACGTGTTGCACTTATCGACGGTCAGTGGGTTGGTTTCCCTAAGCACTCACAGCTAGAGCGCGCAGTATTCAACATGGTTGTTGCTGGTCGCGTAATCGTTGAGAACGGTTCAGAAGACGTTGCAATCATGATGGTTGAAGCTGAAGCATCTGAAAACGCAATGGACCTAATCGCTGCCGGTGCTAAGGCTCCTTCAGAAGACGTTGTGTCAGAAGGTCTTGAGGCTGCAAAGCCATTCATCAAGGCATTGGTTAAGGCTCAGGCCGATCTAGCTGCAGTTGCTGCAAAGCCAACCGCTGACTACCCAACCTTCTTGCCATACACCGATGAAGTTTTCGCTGCCGTTGAGTCATCAGCTGGTGCAGAGCTTGCAAAGGTCTACCAGATTGCCGACAAGGTTGAGCGTCAGGATGCAGACGATGCACTGAAGGCTGCAACCAAAGAGAAGCTAGAAGCAACTCTTTCTGAGGAGCAGATGGCTCAGTTCTCTGCTGCTTACAAGTCAGTAACCAAGAAGATCATGCGTACTCGCGTGCTGAAGGAAAACATCCGTATCGATGGTCGTGGTCTTCGTGACATTCGTACCCTTGATGCAGAGGTTGCAGTTATTCCTCGCGTTCACGGTTCAGCAATCTTCCAGCGCGGTGAGACCCAGATTCTTGGTATCACCACCTTGAACATGTTGAAGATGGAACAGCAGATTGACTCACTGAGCCCAGTGACTTCAAAGCGCTACATGCACAACTACAACTTCCCGCCTTACTCAACTGGTGAAGTTGGTCGCGTGGGTACTCCAAAGCGTCGCGAAATTGGTCACGGTGCTCTTGCTGAGCGCGCGTTGGTTCCAGTTCTGCCAAAGCGCGAGGACTTCCCATACGCAATCCGTCAGGTATCTGAGGCTCTTGGTTCAAACGGTTCAACCTCTATGGGTTCTGTTTGTGCTTCGACTCTTGCACTGCTAAACGCTGGTGTGCCACTGCGCGCGCCGGTTGCAGGTATCGCAATGGGTCTGATCTCTGACACCGTAGATGGCAAGGTTCAGTACGCAGCAATCACCGATATCCTTGGCGCCGAAGATGCACTTGGCGACATGGACTTCAAGGTTGCCGGTACTCGCGACTTCATCACCGCGATTCAGCTAGACACCAAGCTTGACGGTATTCCTGCATCAGTTCTTGCTGGCGCACTTACCCAGGCTAAGGAAGCACGTCTAACCATTCTTGACGTAATGGCTCAGGCAATTTCTGAGCCAGACGAGATGGCTCCAACTGCTCCACGCGTTATCGCTGTGAAGATTCCAGTTGACAAGATCGGTGAAGTCATTGGCCCTAAGGGCAAGATGATCAACCAGATCCAAGAAGACACTGGTGCTGACATCTCGATTGAAGACGACGGAACTGTCTACATTGGTGCTACCGATGGAACTTCAGCAGAAGCCGCTCGTGCAATGGTTAACGCAATTGCTAACCCACACGTTCCTGAAATTGGAGAGCGTTTCTTGGGTACAGTCGTGAAGCTTGCTACCTTCGGTGCATTCATCTCACTTACCCCAGGTAAAGATGGACTCCTTCACATCTCAGAACTACGCAAGCTAGCTGGCAAGCGTGTTGAGAATGTTGAAGACGTCATAACTGTTGGTCAGAAGATTCAGGTTGAGCTAACCAAGATTGATGACAGAGGAAAGCTATCGCTATCTCCTGTTGTTGAAGGCGAAGTAGCTTCAGCTGATCAAGACGAAGAGTAAAGAAAAAAGTTAGTTCGAGATGAGCGTTACCCAATTTATTCTCGATCAACCCGAAACTGAGTTCGCCGCTTCGGGAGGCAGTACGGTTCGCCGTACTGTTCTTCCGAGCGGTGTTCGCGTTTTAACTGAAGTTGTTCCTGGTGCTCAATCAGCATCTGTTGCATTTTCAGTTGCAGTAGGTTCACGAGATGAAGTCGATGGACACCACGGTTCCACTCATTTCCTAGAACATCTTTTGTTCAAAGGAACAAAGACTAGAACTGCATTGGATATTGCAGTTGCCTTTGACTCTGTTGGTGGGGCATCTAATGCATCTACCGGTAAAGAACACACTTCCTATTACGCAAGAGTGCAGGACAGAGCTATTCCAGTTGCTGTTCAGGTTATTGCAGACATGCTCACGTCCTCTGTGATTGACCCAGTTGAATTCGAGAATGAAAGAACAGTAATTCTTGAAGAACTAGCCATGAATGATGATGATCCGCAGGATGTTGCTCATGAAGAATTCTTTGAAGCGGTTCTTGGTGGCCACCCACTAGGTAGACCTATTGGCGGAACTCCAGCAACTATTAATGCTGTTTCTAGAGATGCAGTATGGGATCACTATCAAAGAAACTATCGCCCACAAGATCTAGTTATCGCTGCTGCTGGTGGAGTTGACCACGATGGACTTTTGGAACTTGTTAGAGAAAACCTTGAAACAGCAGGTTGGGATTTGAACCTAACCGCGACACCAAGACCTTGGCGTGAACAAAGCACACAGCAACTAGAAGTTGAGCCAATTGCAAAGGTAATCGACAGGCCTATTGCTCAGGCAAACATTGTATTAGGTGGACAGGGACTAGTTTCAGGGGATGAGCGACGTTATGCGATGGCTGTCCTGAACACTGTGCTTGGTGGCGGAATGTCTTCAAGACTCTTCCAAGAAATACGTGAGAAGCGTGGTCTTGCTTACTCTGTTTACTCTTTCAACCAGGGTTATAGCGATGCTGCTGCCTTTGGCCTGTATGCAGGTTGTTCTCCGCAGAAGGCTAAAGAAGTAATCAAGCTAATGCTTGCTGAACTTGAGAAGGTAGCTTCTGAAGGTATTACTGATGCTGAACTAGATCTAGCTAAGGGCAACATCTCAGGTGGTTTGGCTTTGAAGTTTGAGAGCACACAGGCTCGCATGTCACGGCTCACTGGGGCAGAACTCACCGACGGAGAATTCATTGACTTGGATGAATCCCTTCGCAGATACGACGCAGTCACCCTGGCTGATGTTCAATTAGTTGCCAAACTTATGAGTGAATCAAAGAAGTCGTTCATTGCCGTAGGCGATGTTAAAGATGACCTCTTTGATGAGTTTGTTTAGATAGTTGATAGGTTATTTTTCATGACAATCAAAGTAGCGGTAATCGGGGCCACTGGGCGTATGGGCAAACTAGCCCTAGAGATCATCAAGGGCTCATCAGATCTGGCCCTGCACGCTGCTCTTGATTCAAAGTCAGAGCTATCCCAAGCACTCGGTGCTGATGTGATCTTTGAGGCAACCAACCTAGAGGTAAGCAGGGTTGTTGTTGACTTTGCCATCGAGAACAACATGAAAGTACTTGTTGCTACCAGTGGATGGACTGAATCAGCCCTGGCTGAAGTATCAACCAAGCTTTCAGGTGAGGGAGCTGTTGTAGTGGTTCCTAACTTCTCTGTTGGTTCAACCTTGGCTTCCAAGTTTGCAGCTGAAGCTGCTAAATACTTTGACTCAATTGAGATTATCGAAACTCACCATGCTGGCAAGTTAGATTCACCTTCAGGAACTGCAATTAGAACAGCAGAGCTGATATCTTCAAGCCGTGAAGAAGCAGGCCGTAGCCAAGCACTAATTCCAGGTGTCGGACAAAGTGCTAGGGGAGAAGTTGTTGCCGGTGTCCCTATTCACAGTCTTCGAATCAACGGTGTTTCAGCAAAGCAAGAGGTGAACCTAGGTGGAGCAGATGAGTTGCTTACTATCTCTCACACAGCAGGATCAGTAAACGCATATTCTTACGGAATCTTAGAGTCAATCAGATTTACTGCTAAGGCAACTGGAGTAACACTAGGTCTCAATAAAGTTCTAGGCATCTAAATATGTCAAAGACCAAACTTGGTGCCATTGGTATGGCTCTGCTTGTCTTTATCTATCTCTTCCTCTTTGCCAGACAGGGATACCTTTTTCTAATCCAAGACAATATCGTCGGCAAAGGCATGGGAATCGTAATTCTGATTCTGCCTGTTTTTGGTGTCTGGGGAATTATTCGAGAATTCAGGTTTGGACTTCAAATTGAGAAGCTTGGGCAAACACTTGAAGATGAGAACGGCTGGCCTAGTTTTGAATTCTCCCTGAGACCATCAGGTAGAGCGGTCAAGTCAGAGGCTCTTCTGGAGTTTGAGAAGTTCAAGGTAGCAGCTGAGCAGGACCCTTCAAACTGGAGGAAATGGTTCGCTCTTGGCCTGATTTATGATGCTTGTGGAGATAGAAAACGCGCCAGAATGGCGATGCGTAAAGCAATAGAGAGCTCTCAAAGGTAGGATTTAGGACGTGTCTGAGATTATTTTTCGTAGCGATGTAACCGTCGAGCTTATTAGAGCAAGTGCTGCTGACAGCGATGTCCTGTTCGCTGCTCGTGTTTCTACCCAAGGTGAGCAAACTCTTGAGAGTGCAGCTGCAGCAGCTGATGCCAGCGAGGATGAGAAGAAGAGCAAGGGTCTAATCAACTACTTGATGAGAGACCGTCACGGTTCTCCTTTTGAACACACCTCAGTAACTTTCTATGTTCAGGCACCGATTTTCGTTTTCCGTGAGTTCATGCGTCACCGTATTGCTTCATACAACGAAGAATCAGGTCGCTACCGGGAATTGAACCCTGTTTTTTATGTTCCAGCTCCAGATCGCAACCTTATTCAAACAGGTAAGACTGGCCACTACGAATTCCACCCTGGAACTGCAGAGCAGATTGCACTAGTTGAGCAAGAGTCAAGAAACATCTCGACTGTTGCCTACGAGTCATACAAGAGAATGCTTGAAGCGGGTATTGCTAGAGAAGTAGCACGTATTGTTCTGCCACTAAACATCTATTCATCGATGTATGTGACCATGAATGCTCGTGCTCTTATGAACTTCCTAAGTCTTAGAACTAAGCGTGAGGGAACTCACTTCCCTTCATATCCTCAGCGAGAAATTGAAATGTGTGCTGAGAAGATGGAAGAGTTCTGGGCTGAGCTAATGCCTTACACCTACGAGGCGTTCAACCAGCACGGTCGCGTGGCTCCGTAAGCTAAACGGATAAATCTTTTTCGCCCTTCGCAAGCTTTGTCTTGCGGAGGGCGATCCACATTAACGTGCCAATCAGTAGCGCGGTGATCAGGTCAACAAAAACGGTCAAGGCCAAACTGAGAACGACCAGCATTAGATCGAGTTTCGAGGCCCTAGCTACTTTTGCTAGTTCACCCCATTTGACCATGTTGAAAGCTGTTGCCAGAAGCACGCCGGCTAGGGCTGGAAGTGGAACGAGGCTAACCAGCGGGGTGAGAGCCAAAACCATGATGATCAGGAATACCGAATGCGCACCGGCGGCAAGTTTGCTGGTTGCTCCGCTGCGAACATTTACTGCGGTGCGCGCAAGGGCAGCAGTAGCTGGAACGCCGCCGAGGAAGGGAACTACTAGGTTGGCTAGGCCTTGACCCACCAGCTCTTGATCGCTGTTGTGAGAAGCGATTCCACCAACCATCCGATCGGCAATCTTGGCCGAAAGCAGAGCCTCGAAAGCGCCTAGGGCTGCAATCCCAAAAGCTGGAATCAAGAAATCGACAAAGTGGTTGCCCATGGCGAGGAAATCAAAACTGATTGTGCCCATTGGGTTGGCAATCACCGGAATCGTTGCCAGTTTTACTCCGGCAAGCTGGCAGACCAAGGTTGCCAAGAGCAGAGTCAGGATGCTGGCGGGAAGTTTCGGTAACTTTCTCAGAGAAATAATGATGGTGACCATTACAGCCAGTGCCACAACAACCGAAGCCCAGGTTGGTGCGCTTAGCCAAGCGGAAAATTGAAGCCATGCCGTGAGGTAAACCTTTTCTCCCTTAGCGCCAGTCATGCCTAGCGTCCACCCGATTTGCTGAAGGGCAATCACCACAGCGATTCCGGCGCTGAATCCTTCAATGACTGAAGTTGGAAGTTTATGGATGTGGCGCCCCAGTTTTAGAAGACCCGCGAGAATCAGGATCACACCGGCCAATAGCCCGGCAAATAACACACCGCTCGGTCCAAATTTCAGTGCGAGCGGGATTAGCACCACAGTCATGGCTCCGGTTGGGCCTGAGACCTGATACTTGCTGCCACCAAACATGGCAGCGACCAGGCCAGCGAAGATTGCGGTGGTAATACCCGCAGCGGCACCGAGCGAACTGCTTTCACCAAAGGCGATTGCCAGTGGGAGTGCAACTAGCGCCACGGTAAATCCGGCGTTTAGGTTACCGCCCCAAAACTTCATTGTTTCGCGCATTTGTTACTCCCTGTGGCAAGGCTAATGCATGCCCAATGGCAGGGAAGTAGCGCAAACCGCTAATCTTGAAGTTATGTCCGCGCAGAACAAGGACCTTTTCGGTCAAGTACTAGTTGCTCTCGTCACTCCGATGAACTCGGAGGGTGAGGTCGATTGGCCTGCCACCGAAGCGCTCATGGACTACGTGATCTCGAATGGTGCCGATGGCATCGTGGTTACAGATCGGAAGAGCACACGTCTGAACTCCAGTCACTAGCTTGTATCTCGTA
>CALFOB010000008.1 GCA_937919125.1 uncultured Micrococcales bacterium
TTACGTGACTCACGACCAGGTTGAAGCTATGACCATGGGTGACCGCGTTGCAGTTTTGAAGGACGGTGTTCTTCAGCAGGTTGACACTCCTCGTGCACTTTATGAGCGTCCAGCTAACGTATTCGTTGCTGGCTTCATCGGTTCACCTGCGATGAACCTACTAACTCTAAACATCACCGCAGGTGGCGTTAAGTTCGGTAACTCAACAATCAAGATTGACTCTGCAGTTCTTTCAAAGACCAAGGAGAAGACAGTGACTGTTGGTCTTCGTCCAGAAGATCTAGTTATCACTAAGAACGACGGTATCGAAGTTGAAGTTGACGTAATTGAAGAACTAGGTGCAGATGCATTCCTATACGGTTCATCTGTTATCGACGGTAAGAAGACCGACGTAATCGCACGTATTGGCTCAATCAGCTCACTACGTTCAGGTGACAAGGTGTTCCTAAAGCCTCAGGGCGGAATCACTCACCTATTCGATGTGAAGTCTGGTGCTCGTCTAAACAACGACGTTCCTGCAACAGCTAAGAAGGCTGTAGCTGCAAAGCCTGCCGCTAAGCCAGCTGCTAAGAAGGTTGCTGCTAAGCCTGCTGCAAAGCCAGCAGTAAAGAAGCCAGCTGCTAAAAAGACCAAGTAGTTAAAGTCAAATGCCCCGGCCAATTGGTCGGGGCATTTCTTTTTAAGTCTTACTTTATGTTCTTGATTCTCGCTTTGGATACTTCGTATAGAGCAACCGATGCTGCGATACCAGCGTTAAGGGATTCGGTGTCTCTAGCGATAGGAATAGAAAGAATTGCATCACAGTTCTCTTGAACAAGTCTTGAAAGACCTTTTCCTTCGCTACCGATAACTAGAAGTAGTGGTTCGCTACCTAGCTTGAATGTTGGTAGAGACATGTCTCCCCCTCCATCAAGTCCCACAACAAAGAGTCCACGCTTCTGGAACTCTTTGATAGTTGAGTTTAGGTTTGCTGCTAGTGCCACAGGAACTCTTGATGCAGCTCCAGCAGAAGTCTTCCAAGCAGATGCTGTAACTCCAACAGATCTTCTCTGCGGAACGATTACACCCTGACCACCAAAGGCAGCAACTGATCTAATAATTGCTCCTAGGTTTCTAGGGTCTGTAATTCCATCAAGAGCAACTAGTAGTGGCTTCTGACCTCTAGCCAAGATCTTGTCTAGTAATTCACTTGGGTGCTGGTAGTTGTATGGAGGAACCTGCAGAGCAATACCTTGGTGCACTGCATCGTGACCTGTCATACGGTCCATCTCTGGACGTGTTACTTCACCAACAGAGATACCTCTCGCGTTAGCCAGTGAGATAGCTTCCTTGACTCGGTCATCCATTTCAATACGTGCAGCAATTAAGAGTGAAGTTGCTGGAACTTTTGCTCTTAGAGCTTCAAGAACTGAGTTACGACCCGAAAGAACTTCACCAGATTCAGCAGCTTTCTGAACTCTTCTACCTGATCGTGCTGCACCTCCTGCGTTACCTGCTGTTCTAGAACCAGGTGCTAGGAACTCACCCTTCTTGGTCGTTAGAGCAGAGCCTGGCTTAGCCTTAGCAACTCTCGGTGTTACAGAAGCTTTACGCTCTCTAAGTGCCTTAGCTTTAGCAGCTGGGTGATACTTACGGTCTTCCGCCTTAGGTGTTGGTCCACGACCTTCAAGTGCCTGACGGCCCTTACCTCCGGTGCCAACCTTAGGTGCTCCTTTAGAGCCACCCTTCTTAGCCTTTGCTGCGCCTGGACGGCCTGGTTTCCTAGCCATTAAAACTCCACATCGTTATATCTTTCATGTCCTTGAGCGTTACGCCCAACTCTTCTAGCTCAACCCTGATCTGATCAGCTCGAGCAAAATCTTTAGCCAACTTGGCTTCGTGACGCTTCTGAATTAGGTCTTCGACCTGCTTAGAGAATTCTTCACTGTAAAGCGGTTCTTGGTAGGCAAATGTCAGCCCTAATACCGAAACCATAGCTTTTACTTGTTCAACACATAACTTTAGAGCCTCTTGGTCATTGCTATCGAAAGCTGTGTTTCCTGCTCTAACTCTCTCATGTATTACCGCTAATGCACCAGGAACATTCAAATCTGAGTCCATAGCTGCCCTGAACTCCTGAGGAATGAAGTTGTAATCAACTTCAATTCTTCTGGTTTCAGTTGTTCTTTTGAGGAAACCAGTGATTCGATCAAGGGCTGCTTGAGCATCTCTAATTGAGGTTTCTGAGTAGTCGAGGTTAGATCTGTATTGAGCAGATAGTAGCCAATACCTAATCGCTCCCCAACTACCAGCTTTAGTTAGATCCTCTACTGAAACTCCATTGCCGAGACTCTTGGACATCTTGTTGCCATTGATTGTCACTAGTGCATTGTGGAGCCAGAAGTTAGCAAAGCCATCACCCGCTGCTCTTGATTGAGCAAGTTCATTCTCGTGGTGAGGGAAACGAAGATCTAATCCACCACCGTGAATGTCAAAAGATTCGCCTAAGAAATGCTTTGCCATAGCAGAGCATTCAATATGCCAACCTGGACGAGCTAGACCCCAAGGAGTTTTCCAAGCGGCAGTTACTGGTTCTTCAGGTTTATGTGCTTTGAATAATGCAAAGTCATTCGGTGAACGTCTACCGTGGCTGGCATCTGTTTCACCTTCCATGTTTTCAAGTTTCTGATTTGTTAGCTCACCGTACGAAGACCAAGAAGCTGTGTCAAAGAAAACATTTGCACTGCCGTCATCTGCTTGGTAAGCGTGACCCAGTTTGATTAGCTTTGAAACAAAATCAATCATGTCTTGAATGTGTTCAGTTGCATGAGGCTTGTGTGTTGGTTCTAGGACGCCTAGTTTTTCGAAAGCATCATCAAAGGTTGCTTCAACTTCTTTAGCAAACTCTCGCCAGTCACGATCTCCAGCATTTACTAAAACCTTGTCATCAATGTCAGTGACGTTTCTAACTAGGGTGACTGTGTAATCAGATGCTTCAAGCCATTTTCTAAGAACGTCATAAACCAGAGCACTTCTTAGATGACCCAGGTGAGGAGCTGACTGGACAGTTGGACCACAGACATACATCTCCACATGACCTGTGGTCAGTGGAGTAAACACTCTAAGTTCTTGGGATTTAGAGTCGAAAAGTTCAAGGGCCACGACTAGAGCCTACCTTTGGAGCTTTCAATTAGAGCGGTGGCAACAGCCCCAACTCCCTCTGAAGAACCAAGGAACCCAAGGCCATCGGTAGTAGTTGCCCCAACGCTTACCGGCGCTCCAACAAGTGCTGATAGAGCAGCTTCAACTTCTTCTCTTCTAGGGGAAAGCTTTGGCTTATTGCCAATCAGTTGAACGCTTACGTTCAATACTTTCCAGCCTGCATCGGCTAGCAATCGAAGAGTCTCTTTGATAAACACTGATCCGTTAGCCCCCGCATACTCAGGCTTATCAACACCAAAGTTAGATCCGATGTCCCCTAGACCTGCTGCAGCTAGCAATGAATCCACGACCGCGTGAGCTAGAGCATCGCCATCGCTATGTCCTTCAAGACCTACTTCACCCGGCCATAACACTGTTCCAAGAAATAGTGGTTTTGCTGAATCTTCTGAGAAGCGATGAACATCTGTTCCAATACCTGTTCTTTGTTCAGGCTTGTTTCCTAGAAGTAATTCTGCATATTCAAGATCTGCTTGAACAGTGATCTTGAATGCCATAGCGTCACCAAGAACAGATGTGACTAGAACACCTTGTGATTGAAGCAAGCTTGCATCATCTGTGAAGTCAGCTGTCGCTGTTTCATAACCCTTAACAATTTGTTCTCTGAAGAAACCTTGAGGTGTTTGAGCGATTCGTAATTCATCTCTGTTTACAGTTTCAAGAATCACATCTTGGTTGACTGACTTTATGGTGTCAACAACAGGAAGAACTGGAATAACAGCAGAACCTGTTTCTGTGACTGCTTTAGCTACTCTTTCGAAAACTGAAGTTGGTGTGAAGCAGCGGGCAGCGTCATGAATCAGAACTACCTTGGCTTTATCGCTAACTTCTTTGAGAGCATTCGAGATAGAGCCTTGTCTTGATAAACCACCTGGAGTAAATGAAAGGTGAACTGAGTCACCTGCAAACTCTCTAGCAATCAGTTCAAACTCTGAGACTCGATCTTCGTGAGAGGCAACGACTACCTGAACTAGACCATCAATCTTCAAGATGTTCTCTAGAGCATGCTCAAGTAGGGTCTTGTCAGATATTTTGACTAGGGCTTTAGGGATGCCTGCTTGTAATCTGCTTCCGTCGCCAGCGGCAACGAGGATGACAGCTATTTCACTCATCTGATGCCTCCTAGTTGGGCTGTGAGGTTTAGTGAACTCTAACGAGCTCCCTTAGCCAGAACTTTAAGGATGTGTGCCTCAGCACCTGGGTCATCAGTTTTGAGAGCTAAAGCTAGCTCAGAAACTAGAATCTGCATGGCCTTAGCCAACATACGCTTTTCACCAGCTGATAGACCGCGGTCCTGCTGACGTCTCCAAAGGTCACGAACGATCTCAGAGACCTTCATAACATCACCTGAAGCAAGCTTTTCCTGGTTAGCCTTGAATCTTCTAGACCAGTTGGTTGGCTCTTCAATGAATTCTTCTTTGAGCTTGGCTTCAACCTTTTTGACGCCCTTGGCATCAATAACGTCTCTAACGCCTACCTCAGATTCGGCAGTCTCAGCAGGCACCCAAATGATCAGGTTTCCAGCTTCTACCTTGAGCTTTAGGTATAGCTTCTTCTCACCGCGGAATTCCTTCTTAGCAACTTCTAGAATTGTGGCGGCTCCGTGGTGCGGGTAGACAACTGTCAGTCCCTTTTTGAATTCCATGGATAGCTTTCCCTTCGCAAACCCCCAGTTTACCACAGGTTCGATTTTTTCAGCAGGTAGAATAGAGGGGCATTCATCAGGAGGAAAATTGCTAGTTCGTAGAGCTCTTTTGGCATCAAGTATCGCTATCGCCCTAAGTTTGGGAACTGCAGGCTGTAACTTCATCTCCCCAGTGTCATCTCTTGACTACTACGCACCAAGTGACGGTGCCCAGGCTGATATCGGTCAACTAAAGGCTAGAAACCTGATCTCTTTGCAGGATGCTGATGGAAACTCAGGTTTCGTTGGTGCTTTCGCCAACTCAGGAAGCAAAGAAATCACTTTTGCTATCAAGTACACAACATCAGCTGGTAAGACTGGTTACCGTGAATTCACTGTGGGAGCATATCAAGTATTGAACTTTGGCTACCAGGACACTGATTTCCTTGATCTTGACCTAGGCGGCAAGCCAGGTGATGCTAGATCAATCTTGGTTTACACAGACACAGACCAGGCAAGCATCAACGTTCCAGTAATGGATGCAACCTTGGTTGAATACGAAAACCTAGTATCAAAACTAGGTAAGAACTAAACCTCGTACTTATAACCCAAGCCACGCACAGTTAGAAGGTGCACTGGTCTTGATGGGTCTTCTTCAATCTTTGATCTAAGTCTCTTGATATGGACAAGATCGGAAGAGCACACGTCTGAACTCCAGTCACTAGCTTGTA
>CALFOB010000009.1 GCA_937919125.1 uncultured Micrococcales bacterium
TGAACTTTCATTCCTGCTTTAGCAAGAATGGCTGCTGTTGCTAGTCCTGCGATGCCACCACCGACGATAATTGCGGTCTTTTGGGTCATTTAGGTGTTACTCCGATCATTGCTTTTAGAAGGATGAAAAGTTTGTGAAGGTCGTTGACTCTAATGCGGGCACGAATAAGAGTCTCTGCAGGAGTCTTGGCAATCTTCTTGTTTAGTGCTGTGAACAAGAACTGAGCTGCAACTACTGCTCTTCGTGAAGACTTGGGAAGAAGTGGGATTGTTCTTGCTGAAAGAGCAAGGTCCTTGTTGATGTCTTCAACAAGTCTTACCTTGGTCTCTTCGTTAAAAGTACTGACGTTCACATCAGGGAAGTAGCTTCTACCCAATTGTTCAAAATCTGCTGCTAGATCTCTCAGGAAGTTAACCTTTTGAAAAGCAGCACCTAATGCTTGAGCACCTTTTCTTAGAGTTTCTAGTTCTGAAGGAGCAAAGCTCTTCTCTTGGATAAAAGCCTGAAGACACATCAAGCCAATAACTTCGGCTGATCCATAAACATAGGTATCAAATGCTTTTTGGTCATACTTGGTCTTCTGGAGATCCAGACGCATTGAGTAGAAGAAAGGTTCAACAATCTTTCTTGTGATTCCTGTTTCAATTGCGGTTGCTGCAAAAGCATGAACTACAAGATTTGTGCTGAAACCTAGGTTCATGGCCTTATAGGTTTCTTGTTCAAGGTTATTCAGCTGTGAACCAGCTTCAACTCTGCTGTTAGGTCCCAAAGCTCCTGCTGCAGCTCCATCAACAATCTCATCTGCTACTCGAACTAGAGCGTAGATGTTCTGAACATGAGTTCTAATTGGCTTAGCCAATAGGTTGGTGGCTAGCCCAAACGAGGTTGAGTATGACCGGATTACTTCACGGCTGGAGACAATAGCAGCCTTGGTATATCTAGCAAGGCTCTCTTTGTCTAAGGTTTCTTGAGGTGTTGGCACATCTCTAGGCTAAACCACATAAAAGGCTCCCTTCTTATATGTGCTGATATTCGCCTAAACTTAGTAAATGACTAGAGATATGAAGCCTAGAAGCCGCGTTGTTACCGAAGGTATCGAACGTGCGGCAGCCCGAGGAATGCTTAGAGCCGTTGGAATGGGCGATGAGGACTGGGAAAAGCCTCAAATTGGTGTTGCCTCCTCTTGGAATGAAGTAACCCCCTGCAACCTATCCCTCGATCGTTTAGCTGATGCAGCCAAGATGGGTGTTCACGCAGCTCACGGTTATCCACTTGAATTCGGAACTATTTCTGTCTCTGACGGTATTTCAATGGGCCATGAGGGCATGCACTTCTCTCTAGTTTCTAGAGAAGTTATTGCTGACTCAGTTGAAACAGTTATGCAGGCGGAAAGATTAGACGGTTCTGTATTGCTTGCTGGTTGTGACAAGTCACTGCCGGGAATGTTGATGGCTGCAGCTCGTCTGGATCTAGCCTCTGTATTCCTTTATGCAGGAACTATTGCTCCAGGTTGGGTGAAGCTTTCAGATGGAACTGAAAAAGAAGTAACCATCATTGATGCTTTTGAAGCCGTTGGCGCTTGTAAGGCTGGAACTATGAGCCTTGAAGATCTTGATCGTATTGAAAGAGCAATCTGTCCAGGTGAAGGTGCCTGCGGTGGAATGTATACCGCTAACACAATGGCTTGTGCTGCTGAAGCTATGGGTATGAGTCTTCCAGGTTCAGCATCACCTCCATCTGCAGATAGAAGAAGAGATGCTTGGGCTCACCGTTCAGGTGAAGCAGTTGTGAACCTAATTGCTAAAGGCATCACAGCTAGAGACATCATCACTAAGAAAGCATTAGAGAATGCAATTGCTGTGACCATGGCTTTTGGTGGTTCAACTAACGCTGTTCTTCACTTCCTAGCTATTGCTAAAGAAGCAGAAGTAGATCTAACTCTTGATGATTTCAACCGCATTGCAGATAAGGTTCCTCACCTAGGAGACCTAAAGCCTTTCGGTAGATACGTTATGGCTGATGTTGACCGTGTTGGTGGAGTTCCTGTTGTTATGAAGGCTCTACTAGATGCAGGTCTGATTCACGGAGATGCTCTAACCGTTACAGGTAAGACTGTTGCAGAGAACCTTGAAGGAATTAATCCTCCTGACCCTGATGGCAAGATCATCAGAGCTCTAAACAACCCAATCCATAAGACCGGTGGTATCTCAATCCTTAAGGGTTCAATGGCTCCTCAGGGTGCTGTTGTGAAGACTGCTGGCTTTGACCTTGAGGACTTTACTGGTCCGGCTCGCGTCTTTGATAGAGAAGCAGCTGCCATGGAAGCTCTTTCTGAAGGCAAGATCTCTAAGGGCGATGTAGTCGTTATTCGTTATGAAGGACCTAAGGGTGGCCCTGGTATGCGTGAGATGCTAGCCATCACAGCAGCTATCAAGGGTGCAGGTTTAGGTAAAGATGTATTACTCTTGACTGACGGACGATTCTCAGGCGGCACAACCGGCTTATGTATCGGACACATTGCACCAGAGGCGACCGATGGCGGTCCAATTGCTCTAGTGCGCGATTCAGACTTGATAAGAGTTAACATCGCAGCTCGAACGCTCGAACTACTAGTTGAGCCGGAAGAGTTGGCAGCCCGGAAAACTCAATGGGTTCCTTTAGAACCCCGATATACCCGTGGAGTCTTAGCTAAATACTCGAAGCTGGTGCATTCAGCAGCCGAAGGTGCTTACACCGGATAACACAGGTTTGGTTTTACCAATCAAGGATGAATTATGGCTAACGAAACGTTAACAGGTGCTCAAGCAATCGTAAGAAGTCTTGAGCTTCTAGGGGTAACCGACATATTCGGTTTACCTGGTGGAGCAATTCTGCCTACCTACGATCCACTAATGGATTCAACAAAGATCAGACACATCCTTGTTCGTCACGAACAAGGTGCAGGTCACGCTGCTGAAGGATATGCATCTGCATCAGGAAAACTTGGTGTTTGTATTGCTACTTCTGGTCCTGGGGCAACCAACCTCGTAACAGCTATTGCTGATGCACACATGGACTCTGTTCCACTACTTGCAATCACTGGTCAGGTTAACTCAACTTCTATTGGTACCGATGCTTTCCAAGAAGCAGACATCGTTGGTATCACCATGCCAATCACCAAGCACTCATTCTTGGTTACCAAGGCAGAAGATATTCCAGGAGTTCTAGCTGCTGCAGTTCTAATTGCAACAACTGGCAGACCAGGACCTGTTCTTGTTGACATTGCTAAAGATGCTCAGAACGGCAAAGCAGAATTCATCTGGCCACCTAAGGTAGATCTGCCTGGCTATAAGCCCGTGACTAAGCCTCACGGCAAGCAGGTCCAAGCTGCTGCTCAACTAATCAAAGAAGCAAAGCGTCCTGTTTTGTATGTTGGTGGTGGAGTTATTAGGGCAGGAGCTTCTAAAGAACTTCTTGAGCTTTCAAAGATCATTGGTGCTCCGGTTGTTACTACCCTTATGGCTCGCGGTGCTTTCCCAGATTCAAACGAGCAGAACCTTGGTATGCCAGGCATGCACGGAACAGTTCCTGCTGTTACAGCACTACAGAGAAGCGATCTGCTAATTACTCTTGGTGCAAGATTTGATGACCGTGTTACAGGTCAAGTAAAGACATTTGCTGTTGGAGCAAAAGTTATTCACGTAGATATTGATCCTGCTGAAATTGGCAAGATTCGTTTTGCTGATGTTCCAATCGTTGGCGATGTCAAAGAAGTTCTTACAGAACTAAATGCGGAACTTATCTCAGAGCTAAAGGGAACTAAGCCAGACATTGCTGAATGGTGGACATTCCTAAATGATCTTCGTTCTCGTTACCCACTTGGCTACACCCAGCCAGATGATGGCAAGATGTCACCGCAGTATGTAATTAGTCGTATTGGTGAAATCTCAGGACCAGAAGCAGTCTTTGCTGCAGGTGTTGGTCAACACCAGATGTGGTCAGCTCAGTTCATTAAGTATGAGCGCCCTAACTCATGGTTGAACTCAGGTGGTGCTGGAACTATGGGTTACTCAGTTCCTGCTGCTATGGGAGCAAAGGTTGCTGAACCAGAGCGTCTAGTTTGGGCTATTGATGGCGATGGCTGTTTCCAGATGACTAACCAAGAGTTAGCTACCTGCACTATTAACAACATTCCAATCAAGGTTGCCATTATCAACAACTCTTCTCTTGGAATGGTTAGACAGTGGCAGACACTGTTCTATAACTCAAGATATTCAAATACTGATCTAAACACCGGAACAGACACCATGATGGTTCCTGACTTCGTGAAGTTAGCTGAAGCATATGGCTGCCTAGGTATCAGAGTTGAAAAAGAAGAAGACGTTGATGCAGCTATCAAGCTAGCGATTGCAACTAACGACCGACCAGTAGTTATCGACTTCATTGTTGGAAGAGATGCGATGGTATGGCCTATGGTCCCAGCGGGTCTATCTAACGATGCAGTTCAGTTCGCTAGAGATGAAAGACCCGTATGGGAAGAAGGGGAGGAGGAGTAAATGTCACAGCACGTACTATCTCTTCTAGTAGAAGACCGTCCAGGTCTACTAACCCGTGTAGCGGGCCTATTCGCTCGTCGTGGCTTCAACATTGAGTCTCTAGCTGTAGGAACTACCGAGGTTGAAGGCTTATCTCGCATCACAGTAGTTGTAAGCGTTGATGGTCTTCCTTTGGAGCAGGTTACTAAGCAGCTGAACAAGTTAATCAACGTAATCAAGGTTGTTGAACTAGAGCCTGAACTAACTGTTGAGCGTGATCACATGCTTATCAAGGTCAAGACCGATGCCGCTACCCGTTCACAGGTCCTTGAGGCAGTAACCTTATTCCGTGCCCGCGTCATTGACGTCGCGAGCGATGCTCTCATTATTGAAGTCACTGGTGAAACATCCAAGTGCCAAGCATTTCTTAAAGTTCTCGAACCTTTCGGCATCAAGGAATTGGTGCAGTCAGGTGTATTGGCTATTGGACGAGGTTCAAAGTCAATTACTGAGAAGGTTCTTAAGTAATTTCAAAAACAAAAAACAAGGAGAAAACAAATGGCTGAAATCTTTTACGACAAAGATGCCGATCTATCGCTGATCCAAGCAAAGAAGGTAGCTGTAATTGGTTACGGTTCTCAGGGACACGCACACTCACTAAACCTGAAGGATTCAGGCGTTGATGTTGTTGTTGGTCTTAAAGATGGATCTGCAAGCAAGGCAAAGGCTGAACAGGCTGGCCTTAAGGTTCTAAACGTTGCTGATGCAGCTGCATGGGCAGATGTAATCATGATTCTTGCTCCAGACCCACGTCAGAGAGACATCTACGCAAACGAGATCGCTCCTAACCTAACTGCAGGTAAGGCACTTGTTTTCGGTCACGGATTCTCAATTCGTTACGGCTTCATCAAGCCACCAGCAGATGTTGATGTATTCCTAGTAGCACCTAAGGGCCCAGGACACATCGTTCGTCGCGAATACCAGGATGGCCGAGGTGTACCTAACCTAGTTGCTGTTGAGCAGGACTTTACTGGTCACGCATTTGATCTAGCTCTTTCTTACTCAAAAGCTATTGGTGGAACCAGAGCTGGAACAATCAAGACAACCTTCACTGAAGAAACAGAAACTGACCTATTCGGTGAGCAGGCTGTTCTTTGTGGTGGAGCATCACAGTTGGTTCAGTACGGTTTCGAAACTCTTATCGAAGCTGGTTACCAGCCAGAGGTTGCTTACTTCGAAGTTCTTCACGAGCTAAAACTAATTGTTGACCTTATGTATGAAGGTGGAATTGCTAAGCAGCGTTGGTCAGTATCTGACACAGCTGAGTACGGTGACTACATCTCAGGCCCAAGAGTTATTGGCCCAGAGGTTAAAGAGCGTATGCGCGATGTTCTAACTGACATTCAGGATGGAACATTTGCTAACCGTTTCGTAACTGACCAGGATGCAGGAGCTCCAGAGTTCCTAGCTCTTAGAGCAAAGGGCGAGGCTCACCCAATTGAAGCAGTGGGTCGTAGCCTACGTAAGCTCTTCTCTTGGATCAAGAACTCAGATGATTACCAAGAAGGTAAAGCAGCTCGCTAAAGAATTACTAGAAAAAGCCTTCGTCGAAAGACGAGGGCTTTTTCCTTTCCCCAGATTCCCTAATGGAAACAGAACTTAGGTATGGTGCTAGTGTTGGGACATCGAGAGATTCGGGTAGGGGAAAATGAAAACAAAATTACTTTTGACTTTAGGTCTAGCTGCAGTTGTAGCATTCGGGATTCAAGTTGCTTCGGCACAAAGCCAGAGCCCTGCCCGAAAAGTTCATGAACTTCCAGCGTACGAAGACATCCAATGGTGCAGCGACTTACCTAAGGATTCTGGAGAAGAGTACTGCAAGGGTGGTCCCGAAGGTTTCCAGGGCCATTGGTTCGTAGGCGCAGATAAGTAAATCGTTTACTTGAGCGCGTAAACCTCTTCAATGATTCCTGAGGAATATTGTTTCTCATCAGTGAGCTTGAAGTTGTCATAGATTGAGTCATCTTCGAATGCTGGGGTACCGTCTCCCAGCTCTTCAGGGCAGACAAACAATCTCATGGTTGTGATCAGGTTCGCTTTTAGCAGTTGTCTAACTACATC
>CALFOB010000010.1 GCA_937919125.1 uncultured Micrococcales bacterium
ATCGATTGAAGTCGCTGCCGTAAAAACTCTCAGAGTTCATAATGCTGAAAACTCTAAAAGTTGACGCTTCAATAATCTTGGAAATTCTAACTACGCTGTCGCTGACAGCATTGGTCTTTGGTTGCTCTCGCCACTTCAAGTAAATAAGTGAGATTGAATGAGCCCACCACTTCTGAACTCGATAGCTTTCCATTAGCCATGCAGCGATTGCTCTTTGCTTTGCTTCTCTAAGCTCAGATTGAAAAATGATTTCTAGCCACTCTTCTTTTTGCTTACCTGTGTTGGTAGCCAACTGATCTGAACTAACATCAGCTGTTGCTGCCTTGTTAGGAATAAGCATGGCTCTTCTGCCAGATTTCTTAGAAGGTTCTCTTTGAGTAGAAGGATGACCTTCGAATACCGGTAGGTCATCGAAGATGCCTGTGTCTTTGACTTTCTTCTTGAACATGATTAGACCTGCTTAGCCTTGGCGATAGCCACGAAGTCGAGAATGTTTAAGGCCTCACCACGTTTAGTTGAATCAATTCCTGCTCTAGTCATAATCTCTTCGGCTAACTGAGCAGAACCTGCCCACCCTGCTAGAGCTTGCCTTAGGGTCTTTCTCCTTTGGGAAAACGCGTTATCAATAACAGCAAAGGTTTCTAGCCTTAGTTCTTCAGAACCTAGCGGAACCTCTCGCTTAGAGAAATAGACCAGAGCAGAGTCAACATTAGGTGCTGGCCAGAAGATGTTTCTACCGATGTTGCCTGCCAGATTGGCATTGGCATACCAAGCTAACTTCGCACTTGGCACACCATAGACCTTAGAGCCAGGAGCAGCAGCAAGTCTGTGAGCAACCTCTGCTTGAACTAGGACTAGACCTGAGTGAATGGTAGGGAACTGTTCTAGGAAGTGAAGAAGAACTGGAACAGAGATGTTGTAGGGCAGGTTAGCTACCAATGCATCAGGAGCTAGGGGTAATTCAGTGACCTTCAGAGCATCAGCTGATACCAAATAGAAGTTTTTACCAGGAGCACGTTTAGCAACTGTGTCCTCAATTGCTGCCGCCATCTTGTTATCGATCTCAACGGCAATCACGTTCTCTGTTTGTTCTAGAAGACCAAGAGTTAGAGAGCCTAAACCAGGTCCAATCTCAACTACTGTTTCCGATCCAGTTAGCTTTGCTGCCTGAACAATTCTTCTAATGGTGTTCGGGTCTGTGACAAAGTTCTGACCTAGTTTCTTGGTTGGAGCTACACCTAGAGAATCGGCTAATGCCCTGATGTCAGCTGCACCTAATAGCTCAACCATTTAGACCTTCTGCCCATGAACCATAAACAGCTTCAGTGTTCTTTGTGATCTGCTCAGCAAGTTCATTGGTGCTCACACCTCGCACCTTTGCCATTGCTCTCAAGGTGATACCAATTAGGTATGGAGAGTTAGGTCTACCTCTAAGAGGTTCAGGAGTTAGGAAAGGTGCATCTGTTTCAACCAAGATAAGTTCTGGCGGTAGCATCTCAAGGGCTACTCGAAGTTCTTCATTCTTTTTGAAGGTTACTGTTCCAGAGAATGATGCATACCAGCCATTGTCGATAAGGATTTGAGCAAGTTCTCTGTCGCCACTGAAGCAGTGGAACACTGTTCGCTCTGGTGCACCAACTCTTAGAAGTGTTTCAACAACATCAGCATGAGCATCTCTGTCATGGATCTGCATAGCGATGTTGTTCTCTTTAGCTATTTGAATGTGTGCTTCGAAGCTGTGCTGTTGAAGGAAGAGAAGTTCTTCGGTGGTTCTGAAGTAATCAAGACCTGTTTCACCAACTGCTCGAACTCGAGGTTCTTTAGCAAGTTCTGCTATTTCAGCAATAGCAACATCGAGCTCTTTGACGTCTTTGTATTCAGCAGCCACGTTTGGATGAAGTGCTACCGCTGCTAGAAGTCTTGGTTCAATAGCAGCTGTTCTAGCTGACCACTTAGACGTTTCAACTGAACCACCAACTTGAACTGCTCCTAGGATTCCTGCTTGGTCGGAAAGTTCAAGGTGCTCGCGGTAATCCATTGGATTCTCGCCATCAGCTATTTCTAGGTGAGTGTGGTTATCGTAAGTGCCAACCTCTAATGGTTCTGGAACATCTGGGTAACTTAGATCTCTTGAAGAGCCATCTTCTGTTTTGCGATGTCTGACCCGAATATAATTTTCGCTTGGCAGATCTTGATTTGGCTCTGTGCCCATGGGGTTAGCTAGCTGTTTCTGCTTCAATACGAGGGAATAGAACTTCTAGTTCTGAAACAGTGATGCCTGGCAGTAGTTGACCCCAGTTGCCTGCTTCGCTCAGTGGCTGGTCAGCCAGTTCGCCTAGTTTTCCTTCAGTTAGAGCAGCCCATAGCTTCGCTGTTGCCTTAGGAATAACCGGGGCAAGTAATACGGATAGAACTCTCAAACCTTCAGAGCAGACATAAAGAACTGTTTCTAGTCTTGCCTTGTTGGCTTCATCTTTAGCAAGAGCCCAAGGTTCTTGAGAGGTGATGTATCCATTGAGTTCATCAACTAGTGTCCAAACACTGTTGATGGCATCGTGAATAGCAACTTCATCAATAGCTCTATCTGCATTTAGAACAGCATCTTCAGAAACCTTGATTACTTGCTTGTCGATATCTGTGTAATCGCTAGGGGTTGGAATTACTCCATCGAAATATTTTCTAACCATGGCAAGAGTTCTTGATGCCAAGTTTCCGAAACCATTAGCGAGTTCTGATTGGTATCTAGCTGATAGGTCTTCCCAGCTGAAAGATCCATCCTGCCCGAAAGCAATTGCTTTCATGAAGTAGTAACGGAAAGCATCGCTTCCGAAGATATCTGTGATCTGGTTAGGAGAAATACCGGTGAGCTTAGATTTAGACATCTTCTCTCCACCTACTAGTAGCCAGCCG
This sequence comes from uncultured Micrococcales bacterium, assembly GCA_937919125.1. Lineage (GTDB taxonomy): Bacteria > Actinomycetota > Actinomycetes > Actinomycetales > Microbacteriaceae > Rhodoluna. The sequence goes on from CALFOB010000010.1 coordinate 2,911, forward strand.
TGACCAAAGATTTGCTGAGGTGGTTTGATTTCTGCTGC
>CALFOB010000011.1 GCA_937919125.1 uncultured Micrococcales bacterium
AGGAGCGCCGTCTTGGTTCATTAGTTTGAAAGCATGGGCCTTAGAGCCAGAAGTTAGTTGATCCATGGCTCTAATCTAGCAAGTGTCCAACTTTGAATACCACGGCTTTAACTGCTATTCTTGGAAACTGTTGCCTTAGGCAATACGCGCTTCTAGCTCAATCGGCAGAGCAACTGACTCTTAATCAGTGGGTTCCGGGTTCGATTCCCGGGGAGCGCACGAAACCCCAGTTCCTTCTCACGAGGACTGGGGTTTCATTTATTTAATGCATTCCTAGACCCACCGTCAGACCGTGGATAACTCCAACACCAAACACCTATTCAGGGTTAGCCTGTCTTTGCGATGATTGCGACAATGACTAAACCAACTAAGAGGCTAAGCCGAGCAGGGCTTGAGCTTGAGCCTATTGGTGAGAGCATGTGGGCGGTGTCTAGATCTGGGGAACCAGTTGCTGAACTTGGGTTTGCTGAGTTTAAAGATCAAGGACCATCTGCTTCTCTAGTTATTGGGAAGAGCCAGCAGGGGAGTATGGCCTGGGTGGCTGAAGGTATTCGAGTGCTGATGGATTATGCCTTTGATGAATACAAGTTAGGCAAGGTAACTGCTAGAGCAAATGTTGAGCAGTTGTCTTTACTTGCATGTTTAGAAGACTTTGGTTTTGTTGAGAAATCTAGAAGTAATGAAGGTAAGAAGATACGTCTTGTTGCTGATCGTTGGGATTACATCAGAGCACTAGCTGAAACAGAGATGTTAGAAAAACTTGAAGATCATGAATGGTCCTTTGGTTTTGATAGTGGTCGTAGAAGAGCAGGAATGTGTTCTTATAACGACAAGAAGATAACTGTTAGCAAGTACCTAGCTCTGGTTCACTCAATAGATGATGTTATGCAGACAGTTCTTCATGAGATTGCTCATGCTCTATGTGGACCGAAAGAAGGCCATAGCAAGAAGTGGCTAGCTACAGCTAAGAAGATTGGCTATAGAAACGACAAATACACCGGGCAAGAAATTGCTGCTGCCTATGCTCCATACAAAGGACTATGCCCTAATGGGCATGAACACTTTAGATATAGAAAACCTTCTCGTCTATACAGCTGTCAGCACTGCAGCAGCGGCTATAACAGTCGATACATGATTGATTGGTCAGCTAGATAATAATCAAAGAAACTAGAGCACCAGCAAAGAAGTTCAACCAAATGAATTGACGCCAGGCTCTGTTGGCTTTCTCACAAGTGGCATCTGTGATTCGAAGATAAGGGGTAAGAATCAATAGATAGGGCACTGCACCGATGGCAGCCAGTGGTCCTGGCCAGGTTGTGTTTAGAACCAATACTCCAGCTAATGCGTAACAACCAAAAGCAAACCAAACGGTTGCTCTTGCACCAATCATGGTTGCGATGCTTGAAATGCCTGCTTCACGATCTGCTCTAACATCCTGGACTGCTCCAAAGGCATGAGATGCAACTCCCCATAGGGTGAAGGCAAAGATGATGAAAAGAACCTGTGGTTGAGTCATGTCTAGACCTGTCAGCGACATGGCATAAATCATGGGCCCTACGAAGTGGCTGGCTGAAGTTATTGAATCTAGGAAACCACGCTCCTTGAAGCGAAGCTTAGGAGCGCTGTAGACAACGACAGTGAAGATGAACAGAGTGAGCCAAGCGCTTGAGACTAGATCTGAAACTGCGTAGAGATAAACAAGGAACGGAACACAACTAAGCACTGCAGACCAGATAGTTAGCTTGTGATACTTCTTGTTTAGAAGTGCTCCTTCTATTCCACCTTTTCTAGGGTTTCTCAGGTCACTCTCATAATCAAAAACATCATTGATTCCATACATCAATAGGTTGTAAGGAATAAGGAAGAACAAGGTTCCAACAAAGAAGGTTAAGTCCATTTCTTTGTTTAGAAGAAGATACGTTGCTCCAAAAGGAAAAGCTGTGTTGATCCAGGAGATAGGTCTGGAGGACCAGAAGAGCTGACTTAGAGCTTTCACTTAGTGGTCCTCGTTACTTTGGTCCAGATGATTGCAACAGCCATCACAGACACAACTGTGTAGGCAAATTCTTCG
>CALFOB010000012.1 GCA_937919125.1 uncultured Micrococcales bacterium
ATCATTCCTGGAGTTCCAGCCTCTGCTAGGAAGAATGCACACTGGTCAGAAACACGGGCTGCCTGCTGCATGTTGTGGGTAACGATAACGATTGTTACCTCGCTTGCTAGCTCCAAGATGGTCTCTTCAATACGGAAGGTAGATGTTGGGTCAAGCGCTGAACAAGGCTCATCCATAAGCAATACTCGAGGCATTACAGACAGCGAACGGGCAATGCAAAGTCTTTGCTGCTGACCACCAGAAAGACCTCCACCAGGGGCGTCTAGGCGGTCTTTTACCTCTTTCCAAAGCCCTGCTTTGGTAAGAGACTGCTCAACAATGTCATCGAATTCGCTCTTGCTCTTCTTGATTGAAGTTAGTCGAAGACCTGAGATTACGTTCTCATAGATGCTCATTGCTGGGAATGGGTTTGGCTTCTGGAAAACCATACCGATTTCACGTCTGGCATCTGTAACACGCTTGGTTGGGTCGTAGATGTCTACTCCATCAAGCAAAACTTGACCTGCCATTGAAGCACTTGGCACTAGCTCGTGCATTCTGTTTAGAACACGAAGGAAAGTTGACTTACCGCAACCAGAAGGACCAATAAGAGCCGTTACTTTACCCGGCTGCATGGTTAGGTTGATGCGATCTAGAACTTTACGCTGACCGAACCAAGCAGAAACATCTTGACCTGTGATGGTAGCAAGGCTTGCTGATCCTGCACTCTTCTTTGAAGTGCGGTTCATGCTGATTGGCTTGACTGCCACTCTAGAGTCGCTGGTAGTTGGCGACTTAGGTCCTGTTGCTGGGCTCATTTGAGTACCTTTCCTTGAGTTTCTCTAAAGCAAATTCGGTAGTAGTTGAATGATCTGTGAAGCCCAGATGCCTCCGAAGAAGACAACCGCTGGTGCTCCTGCAATCCATGCCTGCACTCTGCCCCACTTGCGTGAAAGCCAGCTGATAGCAAACATGAGAACAATCAAGAACTGGGTCATAAAAATAAGTGGTGTCACAGCTTCCATGTTTGAAGCGAGAGCTGCTTCATTGTCAGCAATCGCTCTGTTTGGAATAACACGGTTTGGAGTTGGCTTTGGCTCTCCATCAAGAGTTGCTTCAACACGAAGAACATCGTTTGCAAAAAATGGCAAGCCCGATGCAGAAACTAGAGTTAGTCTCCCCTTTGATGAACCAAGACCGTTTGTTGCTTCATCACCGGCTCTTCTGATCTTTGAAACTGTGTAGGAGGCCTCACCTTGACCAGTGATGGTTTCAATTTTGTCGCCAACTTTTAGTTCGCTTAGCCTTGAGAAGACTCCGCTGTATGCAGACTGTCTACCATAAATAACTGAGATTCCAGCTTGGCCTGGAAGAACTGTGTCTCTGCGGTGTCCTGGACCATCAACTGTTACAGCTGATGATGTTCCTTCAAGAACGATTTCATTGACATCAAGCTTTTGGATCTTCAAAACCGCTACAGGAGCACCTTGATTAATGAGATCGCCATCGGAGTCAACCTGTCCAACAGGTGCTGTTCCGTTGGCTAACTCAAATCTGAATGTTTCATTTGCTTTGAACTGTGCACTCTCATACTGCACGTGGGAAACAATAAACAATTGCCCCAAGAAAACTAATGCTGCAGCTCCGAGAGCTACTAATGCTCTACCGGCAAAGAATCTGAGACTTTCAGGCTTTGGCGTAGGCACCATGTTGTCAATGAACTTTGAACTTTCAGTGGCCTGCTCAAACTTAGGTAGAGATAACTTAGGTATAGCTAGCTTAGGAATGAGGGAACTCTTAGGAAGCTTCACTCCACACACCGTTCTGTTCGTTTGTCTAAATAAGCCTATATCGTGGCCCCCCTTTCAGGGGGCCACGATACCTAGACTTTGCTACTTTTTTGTTACTTTATGACCTTGAAGGTCTTTGTGGTTGTTGATGCAGCTACTTCAGCGCTACCACCGTAGAACACCTTCACGGTGTATGTGCCTACAGTTGTGATCTTCGCGAACTTTAGAGTCGCTGTACCAGTTGCTGAGAGCTTCACTAGAGCTGATGACACCTGTACTGGAACCTTCTTTGAGTTGTAAACAACTGCAAATACGTTACCTGTAGCACCAACGCTGCTAGTTACTTTTCCAGCCTTGATTGTTACTGAAACTGTTGGTAGAGCTGATGTCTTGTAAGAGCTTCCAACAGTGATCAGTGTGTAGCTTGTGTTCTTTAGAGCTACTGCAACTGCTGCAGATGTTCTGCTTGTTTCTGCAGCTGCTGTGTCTGTAGGAACAAACTCACCAACTAGGTTGTAAGAAACTTTCTCACCCTTAGCCTGGTCGATTGTTACAGTCGCGGTTCCACCTGTTACAGCTACAGTCTTCAAGATTGCTCCTGAGAAGTCTGTGTTGTAGACATTTAGGTTACCGTTCACGCCACCAGTGATGGTTGCTGTGAAGCTAGCTGAAAGGCCGTTCGCTGCAACAGTTGCTGCACCGAATGACACGCTAGTTGCAGTCTTCACTACAGCTGGAGCAGCCAAGGTGATTGTTGTTCCGTTTAGAGTGCTTGTGCTTACGTCAACACCTGAAAGAACAGGTACGAACTGAGCCGTAACAGTCTTTGAGAGTTCAGCAGATGTTGTGTTTGTAACTGTGATGTCAACAGTTGTTGCACCCTTAGCTACTACACCTGAAGCAACTTCTGCCTGGTCAACAGTTCCGAAACCTGAGTAAAGAACTACTGTTCCACCTTGGTTACCATTTGAAGCAACAGTTGCAGTTACAGTTGCGCTTGATCCGCTTGCTGCAACTACTGGAGTGCCAAGAGTTACTGTGCTAGCTGATGGTGCGTAAACACGGTTAGCTGCTGTGATGTTTCCACAAACAGTTGAGTTTCCACCAGTTGTTTCACCGATTTCTGCATCAGTACCTGTGTAAGAAAGAAGACCGTAACCGAACTTCTGAATAACAGTCTGTGACTGACAAACTAGAGAGTTTGTTCCGCGGAATGCACGTGTAATTGCGTTCTCTTCGTCAGCGTTTACTAGAGCAGTTGGAACGATGTTATAAACAGTTCTCTTGATTGCTGTCCACGTTGGAGCAGTTGAGTAAACATTGTCTGTAACCACTACTGGCTCAACTCCACCTATTGATCGAAGAACTGCACCAGCAGTACGCTTTGGAGCAACACCGTTAGTCTGTGCAACCCACTGTGAGATTGAGAAACCTACAAGTGCGTATGGGTCTGTAGCAACAGCTGTTCCATCATGCTCCTGAACAGTTACTCCACCAGGAGTGATGTCTTTTGCAGGAACTGAACCAGCAGTGATGTTGGCCTCAGTGATTCCAACCTGACCGATCCAGAATGAACGTGTTCCAGATCCTGCCTGTGGGATGTAAGCGTTGATTGTGTGTGATTCTTCGCCTGCTTCTAGAGTGTAGCTAGGAGCAGCTAGCTTGATGAATGCACCGGTAGTTGAATCAGTAATTACCTTGGTGATGTTTCCCTTGTAGATGTTCATCAAAGAAACTTCTGTTGTGTTTGACGATGTTCCTAGAGGAATGTCTGAAGGAATCTTTGAGATGTTTAGAGGAGCTGTCGCGTAGGTCATGTTGTCCTGAGCGAAAGGAACGTATGTAAGAACACCGTTCGCTACTGCACCAGAAGGACCTGAAGATGAACGAGCAAAGTGTAGCTTTCCAGCAAGCTGAGCTGTGGTTGGAAGAGTAGCAGTTCTTGCTTTACCAAGTTCATCTGGGGCAATTGCTACTGAAGATGAACCAACCTGGCCTAGAGCAATACGAAGGGCGTCGCGTCCTGCACCTGAACCGTTTGCACGTGGGATTGCAATACCATCTGCTGAAACTACAACGTCAGCTGAACCAAGAGCCTTGTAGCTTGCAATCTTTAGTCTGGTGTCAGATTCGCTGACGTTTCCTAGAGCTAGAGAAATACCATCCATGACATCCATGGTTGTGTCTGAGCCAAGACCTACTAGCTCACCGTACTTAGTTACTGAAACTGGATCAGCCATTACCGGCATTGCGGTTCCTGCTGCAATAACAGCTGCGCCGCTAACGGCCACTGCTACTTTTGCGAACAACTTGTTCTTCAATGTAGTTCCTTTCGAAGGTTGACTCTGCTATTCCACGTTTGGAAAACAAAGGTTTTTGTACATGTGCAGTCTCAACTTGGTTAGTAAACGCGCCACGACACTAAGGTGTCTAGTTGGTTAACTTGGGGCTAATTTACGCTTGCTTTTCCCTGCGTTTTCTTGCCCTACCAAGAAAGATCTGGCCTACAACCAGACCTGGGAAGCCAAAGATAAGGGAAGCCAAAACAACCGATGAGCTCACAGAACTACCTTCGGCCAGGGTCTTGAACGAGTCTGCTTTTGGACCTGAACCTGGATCTACAGGATCTATTGGGTCAACCGGACCAGGTCCTGGATCAACTGGGTCAGTAGGAGTTGGAGTTGGAGTTGGCTTCTCTTCCTCGGGAACCTCATTGCCTGGGCAACCCTTAGCAACTGTGCTGCTAGTAAGTGATGATGCAGCTGCTTTTGCCTTAGCCTTCAAGTTTGCTGGAAGCGGTACATAGCCAAATGGAAGCATTCCTTGAGCTTCTCCAGTGATTTGCCCTGCCCCGGTTGCATAGTTGAGCATCTCACTGTATTCGGTAAGGGCTTTAGAAGTTTGGGTACAGACGTTTACAACCGCGTACGTTAGCGAAGTCCAGGGATATGCTGTGCCCTTCAATGACTTGCCGTCGTTGTACAGGATTCCCGTGTTTGCATCTACCGGCATAGCAGAAACTGCTGCGTTCATTGTGCTAGCCGATGGCTTGCTCTCTTGACCTGTTGAGCTAACCAAGGTAGCCACGCCAAGTCCGTATCTCTCAGCTGCTGGTAGGTCAGTAATTGCCAACATGAATCTCTGCCCGATTGGCTGGGCTCCACCTGATGCGAATGCAGGAGGTAGCTTGTTTGGATCCCAAATCGTTTTGCTCTTTGAATCTCCGCGCCTAGCTGCAGATGCGGCTTCAAGCATGTCTTGAGAATAAGGTCTCATGTCTAGAGTAGAGAAGCCCGGTTCAGGAGTGTTTGAGTTAGGTCTGAAAGTTGAGAGATCTGCTTTGGGGAAAGATTCAATTTCAGTATCAGTTGCTAGCTCTAGAGAAGAGTAGTACTTGTTGAGCTTCATACCCCACTCGTCCGGGGTTCCTTGAAGAAAAGCTTTGGCCTTAGGGTCGTTTTGCAACCATTTCCAAACCAAACGGGTTGAATCATATGCACCAAGTGATACCAAAAGACCACCTGGCTCAATACCTCTTTGGAAGTCTGCAAAGTCTGGGTTTAGCTCAATGAACTCAGGGTCATTGACAAGGCTTCTAGGGTTGTCCTTCACGTAATCCTGAGTGTTTCCACCAGGCACATCGTTACGGTACGACTGAGTAAGGAGCTTTGCAATTATTCGAGCATTTAGTTTTAGATCTGTCACCAATGAACCGTTTTGAGAAACCAATGGAGAGTCAGACTTGAAGTTCTTTTCAATGTTAAAGGCAACTACAACGGCCGAGTTTGCTACTGGAGCATAGACAAGTTGATTCTTACCCTTTAATTCGTTATCAATTGGATCTGCGATGAAGGCAAGACCTGATGATCCGAAGAGAGAACCCGTAATTTGTCTTCTAGCTTCTCCGTCACCAATTTGTGAATAACCGAATGTTGCGATGTCTTTACAAAGCGATGGCTGCCAAGAGTAGAAGGCTGCAGCGATCATTTCTGTTCCAACAACTCTTCTTTCTGAGTTTCCCAGTGCGCAAGAAACAGTTAGCGGAGAGAAACTCAAAGGGATCTGGACCCTGTTCGCCCAGTTAGAAGCAGATAAAGGAGAACCATCAAGTCTCTCGCTTTGTAGAATCCTTGTTCCATTTGCTCGAAGTTCTCCACGAGGTACAACTACAAGCCAGCAATCTCTAGGTCCTGTTTCAGTCTGTGCTCCACAGCCCAAGTGTGGTGCTTCAAGAGCAGTCTGAACCTCAAATACGGCTTCGCCTGAACCGCTTACACCTGTCGGCGCAGCAGAGAACTCGTTGCTGGTCTCGTTTGAGAAGTATCTAACGAAGTTATAGGTGCTTTCACCGCTGACTGTCGTGAATGGCACTCTGTAGGACTTTAGGAATGGCTGGTTCACAGGAGGTGGAATCAAGAATGAAGAGTTGTAAGCCTGCTTAGGGTCTTCCCCACGCATAAGGTCACGGTTAGCAGTGAAGGAACCCATTAGGTTTTCAGTTGCTGTGATTGGAGAACCCCATTGACACTGCTGAGGTGTTGGACCAGTTGCATCTCCCCAACACTGCATGATTTGAACGTAGTTGCTGGCAAATTCACCAGGCATAGTTCTGTTTAGACCTGACCAGCTCACCTTCACACCTTGGTTGGATAGGTTACGTGTTTGAGAAACACTAACTTCAAAGTTTTTAAACTCGTCGTAAAAGTGGCTAGTTTCATCTCTTGTGTCAGAAAGCCAAGTTTTAGAAACCTCACTACCGGTTTGAGCAGTCGAAGCAGAAGGTGAGACCAAAAAGGTCAAACCAATTGCTGAAACTAGGAGGAATCTCAAAACCGTTCTTAGGTTCATCAGTCTTGCTTACCTCTTCTAATAACAGATAAGACTGGCACTGCAAGAAGTAAAGCAATGAAGAGAATAATTAGGAAAACTATCTGCGCTTGAGCAAAAGCTTTTCCTGAAGGGTTTGGTGGGTTAATAGCTTCAGCGGATACCGCTTGGCAAATACCGGTGTCGTTGTCACAGAAACCTGGGCCAACAATTCCGTTATCAACAATTCCACCGTTATCCACGTAACCGCCACCACCAGTTCCTGAGTTGGTTCCTGTATCTGTTCCAGGATCAGTACCTGGGTCAGTTCCTGGGTCTGTACCTGGGTCAGTGCCTGGATCAGTACCTGGGTCAGTGCCTGGATCAGTTCCCCCACCAGCACCTGGGTCTGTTCCGGTGTAACCCTGCTTATCTGAAGCAGGAGGCATTGGCGCATTCTTCGCTAGCAAGTTAGTGCCGTCAGAGGAGAAAGTTGGGTTGTTACATTTAGCAACATCCTTGTTCTTTGCGCTCACTCCAGGAATCTTCTTAACCTGTTCAAGACCTGCCTTCACCAAGTTAATTGGTAGCGGTGAGTAACCGAGAACTTCAGCTTGTTGCTGACCTTCACATAGGTAGTAGTAAGCAAAGTCTCCAAGAGTTGCTCCCTTTGCAGCTGTGAATGATCCAGAAACTGCCGTTGGAACGATTAGGTATGAGTAGCTTGATAGCGGATAAGCTCTTGGGTCTTTGGAGTTGTAAACACCAGTCAAGATCTGAGTTAGGTAAGAGTTACCTGGACGAGTGTCAATCTTTGCTTCCAAGAGCGCAACAGCAACGTTAGAAGCTGTTGGCAATACGTAATAATCTGAATCATTCAAAAGCTTCACTACTGGGAAACCAGTCTTCAGTGCATAGGAATACTCAACGTAAGTGATGGTTCCTTCGTTAGCGTTCTGAGAAACATAACCAGAGACACCCTGGGAACCTGGCTGAGAAACATATCCCTTTCCAGAAACAACTGGGTAGTTAGATGTAAGGCCACAAGGAGTGCTTCTTCCAGCTAGCTTGCAGTAGTCATCCCAAATCTTGGTGTGCTCATCTGCCATCCATGATGTGAACTGAGCAGTTGAACCGGAACCATCAGATCTAACAACTGGAACAATCTTTCGCTTAGGTAGAGAGATGCCTGGGTTCTCAGCCGCAATTGCTTTGTCATCCCAAGAAGTAATAACTCCGGTGAAGACCTTAGTTAGGGTTTCACCTGACATCTTTAGATTAGTAAAACGCTTGCCACCAATTTTTAGGTTGTACATCAAAGCTGTACCACCGGCTACTAGTGGGATATAAGCAAATGCTCTTGAAGGAAGAGTGTCAACAACTGAACCGTCTTTTAGTCCATAAGGAATTTCAGATGAAGCGAAGTCAACGGTTCCGGCCTTGAACTGATTTCTACCATCAGATGAACCTGTGCTGGCATAGTTCACACGCATTCCATACTGAACAACGTTTCTACGCCACTGGTCGATAGCGTTTGCTGACCAAGATGAACCAGCGCCGTTAACCGGAACATAATCTGCAGCCTGAGCAGGTGAGCTTGAGAAACCAAAAAGGATAGCAGGGGTCAGCAAAGCTGACAGCACTCGAGTTTTCAGACTAAGTCTCACTATGCGACCTTCTTCTTAGTTAGCTTCTTGATGTTCTTAAACAGGTTCCCGAATACGTTCTTATCTGAACCTAGGATTCGAGCAAGCATAAACAGGATTAGAACTAGGAACATTAGAACTGCAGCTGTTCCGAAACCTCGAGCAATCATTGTAGGCTCTGGTGATTTCACAAACTGGAAGATTGCTAGAGGTAGGGAAACCATAGGACCCTCAGTCGGGTTTAGGTTCAAGCTCGCTGTGAATCCTGAGGTTAGAAGAACAGGTGAAGTCTCACCAATACCTCTCGCGGTTGCCAAAATGATTGCTGTTGTAAGACCTGATCTAGCTGTTGGAAGAGTAACCATCCAAGCAGTTCTCCACGCACCAGCACCAAGGCCCAGAGATGCTTCCTTCAAAGTTCCAGGAACGATACGAAGAACAACATCGGAAGCTCTAATCATGATTGGAAGCATCATGACGCTGATTGCAAGAGCAGCAGCAAAACCTGACTTCTGAACACCAAGCAACAAGATTGCTGTTGCGTAGATGAACAGACCAGCCACGATAGATGGAAGAGCAGTCATAGCCTCAACCATGGTTCTAACAAAGCGA
>CALFOB010000013.1 GCA_937919125.1 uncultured Micrococcales bacterium
ACATGGCAAGCAGAAGATTTTGAAGAATCACAACTATCGGCACTAGGAGCAGACTATGACTCATGATGATCAACCAGAACTAGAAACTGAAGAGACTGCTGGTTCATCTCCAGAGCAGGAGAGTGTTATCTCTCAAGATCCTCGTGAGTCTCTAGCTATCAATGAGCCAATCAACCCTGAATCACTTCAAGGTGCGATTGAAGCAATCCTTATGGTTGCTGAGGTGCCACTATCTCTAGTTCACCTAGCCACTTCTTTGGACACGCCTGTGCCTGATATCAAGCAAGCTGTTCTAGCGGTTAGAGATGACTTTGATGGAGTGAACGGGAACCGTCCGCGAGGATTTGAAATTCGTGAAGTTGGTGGAGGTTGGCGAGTGTTCGTTCGTGAAGATTACGAGTGGGCAGTGCGCGAATTCATCTCTAATGAGAACCCAACCAAGTTATCTCAAGCAGCTCTAGAGACACTTGCTGTAATTGCTTACCGTCAACCGATTGCTCGTGGACAGATTGCATCTATCCGAGGAGTAAACGTAGACAGCGTTGTTAGAACTTTGCTCAGTAGAGGGCTAATCACGGAACTATTCACAGATAGCGAAACAGGGGCCATCAACTATGGAACAACTCCTACCTTCCTAGAAACTTTAGGAATCAATGCTTTGGAAGATCTTCCATTGATTAGCCCATACCTTCCAGATGCAAACTCTGAATTAGGTTCTGACATCTCAGTTAGTAAATAAAAATGACCGAATCAAATGAAGGCGTAAGACTTCAAAAAGTATTAGCTAACGCAGGTGTAGCTTCACGACGTGCCAGCGAAGAGTTAATTACATCGGGTGCCGTAAAAGTAAACGGAAAAGTAGTTAAAGAACTAGGAAGTCGCATTGATCCAGAGGTTGATAAGGTCTCGGTTCGAGGAACACCTATTCAGTTAGATGCATCTCGTGTTTACATGGCTTTGAACAAGCCAATCGGCGTGATCTCCTCAATGGCAGATGAGTTTGGCAGACCAGACTTGAGTCAATACGCTCTTCGTTCAGACCGTATCTATAACGTTGGAAGATTAGATGCTGACACATCAGGCCTTTTGATTCTCACTAACGATGGTGAACTAGCGAACATGCTTGCTCACCCTAAGTTCGGTGTTACCAAGACTTATGTTGCCAAGGTTGAAGGATCAGTCACAGCTCAAGAAATCAACAAGCTAACTTCAGGTATTGAACTTGAAGACGGCATGATGAATGCCGACAAGGCAACTTTGATTGATTCAAATCCTTTTGAATCACTAGTTGAGATCGTCATCCACTCAGGTAAGAATCGTGTAGTTAGAAGAATGTTTGAAGCTCTCGGCCATCCAGTCAAGGACCTAGTTCGCAGACAGTTCGGTCCAGTGCATTTAGGTCCGCTGAAGCCTGGTCAAACTAGGCTGCTAAGTAAAGTTGAAGTAGGAGCTCTTCTAAAATCTGCAGAAGATAAGCAGCAGCGAGCACCAAGACCAAGGTCCAAAGGCGGGCAAACAGTAAAGGCTAAGCCGAAGGGACGTAGAAGTGGCGTATAGATCAGTTCGTGGAGCAATCCAATTAGATTCAGATGACAGAGAGCACCTGCTAAAGCTCACAGCAGAACTCATCACAAAGATGATGCATGCCAATAACTTGCACACTGACCAGCTGATCTCAATTCTTTTCACAGCAACTCCGGACATCACAAGTGAATTCCCAGCACTAGCAGCTAGAGAGCTAGGAATTGGCGATGTTCCATTAATGTGTTTTGTTGAGATGAACGTAAAAGGCGCAATGCCAAGAGTTGTCAGAGTAATGATCAACGCAGATTGCGACATTCCTAGATCTCAGGTTCAGCACATTTACCTAAGAGGTGCTGCATCTCTCAGATTGGACATCGCGCAGTGACTGCACGCACCAAAGGCCAAATACATGTAATAGGTGCAGGCTTGCTTGGCACCAGCATCGGCCTAGCCCTACGCAAGCTTGATGTTGATGTTTCTCTAGAAGATTCATCTCCTGCAGTTCAATCGCTTTCAATTGATTTTGGAGCGGGTAGAGCATTAGAGGAATCAGATGAAGTTTCTGTTGTTGTAGTTTGTGTTCCACCTGATGTAACAGCAACGACAATCTCTTCAGCGCTAAAAAGATTTCCATACGCAGTTGTGACTGATGTTGCCAGCGTGAAAGAAACAATTCTTGAAGAACTAGTAGCAACAAATGCTGATACTTCAAGATACGTTGGCTCTCATCCAATGGCCGGTAGAGAAAAGGGCGGAGCTCTTTCAGGACGAGCTGACCTTTTCACTGGCAGACCTTGGGTAATTGCAGTTGAGGCAAACACTAATTCTGATGCAGTTGATGTTGTTGAGCAGTTAGCACTTGATCTTGGTGCAACAACGATACGTCTGACGGCTAAAGAACATGACAGAGCTGTTGCTCTGATATCTCACGCGCCTCAGCTAGTTTCAAGTCTGCTTGCTTCTAGATTGGTCGGAGCAGATGATTTTGACTTAGCTCTTGCAGGTCAAGGAGTTAGAGACACGACTCGAATCGCAGCAAGCGACCCCAAGCTTTGGCTCCAAATCCTTTCGATGAATTCTGATCAACTCATTCCTGTATTGAAAGCCTTCCAAGAAGACCTAGGGCAAGTTGTAACAGCCCTAGAGGATGTTTCAGGTTCAGGTTCTCTTGCCAAGATTGGCAGCGTTCTTGAAAGAGGAAACCAAGGTATTTCAAGACTTCCAGGTAAACATGGTTCAAGAAACACTTCCTACTCACAGGTGGTAGTGATGATTGATGACAAGCCAGGTGAGCTAGCTAGATTACTCAATGAGATTGGCTATGCTCAGGTAAACATCGAAGACCTAAAGCTTGATCACGCAACAGGTGCACAGGTTGGCCTAGTCGAACTGTCTGTCCTACCGGCAACAGAATCAAAACTTATTGAAACCTTGAAGGTCAACGGCTGGCGGATAGCAGGCTAAATGCATATCGTTGCAATTGACGGGCCAGCGGGTTCAGGTAAATCAAGTGTTAGTAAGGCTTGTGCGAAGGAACTGGGCTACGGTTACCTAGATACAGGCGCCGCCTACAGAGCACTGACTTTTGCCGTTCAAAACCTTGGCTTAGTTGTTGCCAATAGATCTTCAGAAGAGATAGCGGCTAACTTTGACTATTCCATCTCGCTAGACCCTTTGGATTACTGGGTAAAAGTAGGCGATAGAGATGTCACCTACGAGATCAGAAGCACCCAGGTGGGTGAAGGAGTAAGCCAGTTTGCTGTGTTACCACAGGTTCGGCAGTACATGTTGGACCTAACTAGGGCTCTAGTACAGCGTTCAGGCTTGGCTGGGGTCATAGTTGAAGGCCGAGATATCACCACAAAGGTCTTCCCAGAGGCAAAAACTCGTATTCTGCTAACTGCTAGTGAAGAAGTTAGACTAGGAAGACGTTCCGCTGAACTTCCAGAAGGCACCGTAGTTGCCGATCAAGTTACTAAACGCGACCAAAACGACTCTAAAGTAGTTGATTTTCTCGTGCCTGCCCCAGGAGTAAAGCTGGTAGATTCCACGGAACTCGATTTTGATCAGACTGTTCGAGCAATTATTGCTCTCACGGTCAATAACTAGTTAGAGGCAAAGATGGACGAACAAGAATTTAATGAAGATGGGCTAGACCCTGCGTTCATTGAGCGTCTTAACTCAATTACCACCGATGAAGAAGAAGCAAGAGTAAATGCTCTTCGTGCTGGTCTTGCTGACTATGAGCTAGATGAAGAAGACATTCAAGTACTTGAGCAAATCGGAGCAGCCGATGGAGTTCCAGTATTACTTCCTGCTCTTCCAGTGCTAGCAATTGTTGGAAGACCTAATGTTGGTAAATCTGCTCTTGTGAACAGAATCATTGGTAGACGTGAAGCAGTTGTTGAAGACAAGCCTGGTGTTACCAGAGACCGTGTTTCATATAAAGCAGAGTGGAATGGTCGTAAATACACACTGGTTGATACCGGTGGTTGGGAACCAGATGCCAAGGGTATTGATAAGTCAGTAGCCCTTCAGGCTGAGATCGCAGTTGAACTAGCCGATGCCGTTCTTTTTGTTGTTGATGCAACCGTAGGTCCAACTGCAACTGATGAACGTGTTGTAAAGATGCTACGTGCTAGCAAGAAGCCAGTGATGCTTCTCGCTAACAAAGTTGATGACGAAAGAATGGAAGCAGAAGCTGCTTCGCTATGGTCTTTAGGTTTGGGTGAACCATATCCTGTTTCAGCATTACACGGTAGGGGAGTTGCCGATGTTCTAGACAAGATCATCGCTGTTCTTCCTGAAGTTTCTGCTGTTGCTAAGCAAGAGTTTGGCGGACCAAGAAGAGTTGCAATCATTGGTAGGCCTAACGTGGGTAAGTCATCCCTTTTGAATAAGGCGGTTGGCTCAGAACGTGCTGTTGTAAACGATCTAGCTGGAACCACAAGAGATCCTGTTGATGAGCAGGTTGAACTTGGTGGCAAAGTTTGGCGCTTCATTGACACCGCAGGTATTAGAAGAAGAGTCCACCTTGCTCAAGGAGCAGACTTCTATGCATCTCTAAGAACAGCATCTGCTTTGGAAAGAGCTGAAGTGGCTGTAGTAGTACTAGATGTCACAGAAAAGATTAGCGAAGCAGATATTCGTATTGTTGACATGGCTTTGGAGTCAGGACGTTGTCTAGTTCTTGCTTTCAACAAGTGGGACAACATGGATGAAGATCGCAGAGAGTTCCTAGAGAGAGAAATCGAGCAAGACTTGGCTCACGTCTCCTGGGCTCCCCGAGTAAACATTTCAGCAAAGACTGGTCGTCACCTTGAGAAACTAGTTCCAGCATTGGAAGTTTCACTTGATTCTTGGGACACCAGAATTCCAACTGGAAAGCTAAACGCCTTTATCCAGGAACTAGCGATGGAATTCCCTCACCCTGTGCGTGGTGGCAAGCAGCCTCGAATCTTGTTCGCAACTCAGGCAAGCTCAAGACCACCTAAGTTTGTTTTGTTTACTACTGGTTTCCTAGACCCTGGTTACAGAAGATTCATTATTAGAAGACTTCGAGAAACCTATGGTTTCGAAGGAACCCCAATCGAACTTGGTATGAGAGTTCGAGAAAAGCGTAAGCGCTCATAACACTCAAGAACTAGGAAATCATGGCCGATAACAATCTTCACCTGAGCGACAAGGTCTTTACTTGGCCTAATGCTCTGAGTGCCTTGCGGTTGCTGCTAGTTCCTGTCTTCCTTTGGCTCATTTTGATTGATGAGAACCTCTTGGCTTTCTCAGTGCTAGCTTTCTCTAGCTTCACTGATTGGCTAGATGGATATTTGGCTAGGAAACTAAATCAAATGAGCAGACTGGGGCAACTCTTAGACCCTGCAGCAGATCGACTTTTCATCCTTGCCTCACTTTTGGGTCTAGCCATTACTAGTGCTGTCCCTTGGTGGCTGGTGTTTGTTGTTGTGGGTAGAGATTTCTTATTGTTCTTCACCCTGCCGTTCCTAGCTAAGGCTGGCTATGGCCCGCTACCGGTTAATTACTCAGGTAAAGCCGGGACATTCGCGCTTTTGTATGCTTTCCCGCTGATGCTTCTGCCTAATGTCTTGCCTGAGGGCTGGGACAATGTGGTACTTCCGCTGGCTTGGGCTTTTGCCTTCTGGGGCATCTGGCTCTACTGGTGGGCCGGGGCTATCTATCTGCGTCAGGTTTATAACATCCTGAAAATCGACAGGAAAAATTCAAGTATTCTTGACTCAAAGAAGGAGAGCAAGTGAACGAGTTCAAAGACCCAGCTGATTCAGTTGACGCTACTCGTAAATTCTCTGAGAACCTGATTCCAGTTGACTCAAACGCACTCAGTGAAGAAGATCAGCAAGCTGTTGATGCCTTGCCAACAGGAAACGCTCTTCTAATTGTTAGACGTGGGCCTAATAAAGGCGCAAGGTTTTTGCTTGACTCAGATTTGATTTCAATCGGACGCCACCCAAATGCTGACATCTTCCTAGACGATGTAACTGTCTCAAGAAGACATTCAGAAATTTCTAGAAGTGGATCAGTTTTCACAATCAAAGATCTAACTTCACTCAATGGAACTTACTTCGAAGGTA
>CALFOB010000014.1 GCA_937919125.1 uncultured Micrococcales bacterium
TCTGGATTTAGCTTTATATCTTTGTGCTTATTAGCAACAATTCCCGCAATCACTCCTGCAACAGCAAATGTGGCGATTGGGAATATCATCGCCAACGGCAAAGATGAAGCATCGATAAGAGAACCCATAATCATCTTCGCGAAGATAACAACAATTGTGTTGAACAAAAGCAATCTACTGAGAGCTTGAGCTGTTGAAAGACCTTCCACGTTTCCAGCAGCACTAAAGAATCCTGGCACCATAGATGAAATACCAAGACCAGCGATTGCAAAGAACACACATAGAAGTAGTAACGCTAGATCTTGATTTGAACCGGCAAGAGTTGCTGAAGTAAATACTGCAAGTGCTAAAGCTGTTGATCCAAAGAACCCACCAACCTGAGAAAGTCTTGCTACGTTGTATTTCTCAGTCAGTCTGGCAATCGAGAATCTTCCAACAATCATTGCGATGACGAATACTGTGTAAGGCCATGCCGCTCTAGATGGATCTAGGTTCAGAACTTCTTTTCCATAAACACTTGACCAGTCCATAAGAACTAGTTCTGGCCACATACCCATGAATCCACCAATAGCTAATAGCCACAGGTACTTAGGTGTCTTTAGCCAAGAGATTCTCTCCGCAGGAACATCTCTATCTACTGAATCACTTTCAGCAGGAGCAATCATGTGCTTCACAGCCCATAAGAACAGAGCAAGACAAAGCATTGGCATTAGGAACATCTGAAGTTTCAAAGGAGTGAACGCCGCGATAACACCAGAGACAGCAGCTGAGGTTGCAGCTCCAACACTCCATGCTCCGTGGAAACTACCAAGGAGAACCTTGTTCACTCTCTTCTGGAACATAACTGCTTGAGAGTTCAATGCGATGTTGAAAACGCTGATTGCGAAGGACAACATAAAGTTGAGCATCAAGAAGAGCCACCACTGGGTCGGATAAGGCAGGGCTAGAAGTATTCCTACAAAAGCAAAGCTTGAATACTTGATAACCGGTGTGGTTCCGAATCTAATAACTAAGCGGCTAGTGAAGATCAGGGGAACAAGTGACCCCGCTCCGCTGAAACCAATAATTGCTCCCCATAGTTCTTTAGAGACCGCTAGGTTTTCAATAAATTCTGGGATACGGGGCATCCAGGAGAGAGTTGCAAAGCCTTGGGTGAAGAAGGTAACCATCAGTGCAAACTGAGCAGTTTTTGCTCGGCTGTCTGAGATACCTGTCTTTTTGCTCATTAGTCTTTCTTGAACGCTGCTTCTAGGAAGTCTTCACGCTCAACAAGTTTCACTCGTTCACGTTCTTGAGCTGCTCCTAGAGCCTTCTCTGTTGCATCAATCTTTAGCCATTCAGGCCAACCTAGGAACTGAACGCCTTTTGAGTTAAGTAGTGAAACAACATCAGCTTCATCTGCATGTGCTGGCTTCCACCAGGTGCTCTTATCTTCAATTACACAAGCAATAGTTTCCATAGCATCGCTCTTAGTGTGTCCAATAAGACCGATAGGTCCACGCTTGATCCAACCGGTTGCATAAATACCTGGAATGTGTTCACCGTTCTCATCTAGAACTCGACCTGCGGCGTTAGTAATAACACCAGCTTTGTGATCAAAAGGAATTGAATCTAGTTCAGAACCAAAGTAACCGATTGCTCTATAAACAGCTTGAACAGGGAACTCTCTGATTTCCCCTGTACCGGTAACACCACCAGAACCATCTAGTTCAGTTCTTTCAATTCTTAGACCAGTGACCTTGCCATCTTCACCAAGTATTTCTTTAGGTGAACTAAAGAAATGTAGGTGAAGCCTCTTTGTTGCAGAAGTTCTCTCTTTACCCCTGTGGCTCTCGAGGGTGTTAACCATAACTCTGGTTTGGTTGTTGGTATCAATAGCTTCTTGAGACCCTGCATCGTATTTGAAGTCTTCGTCATAGACGATGGTGTCAACACCTTCAATGTCACATGCTTCACGAAGTTCTAGTGGGGTGAACTTAACTTGAGCAGGACCGCGTCTTCCGAATACGTGGACATCAGTAACAGGAGATGCTAGTAGTCCTTGATAGACATTGTCTGGAATATCGGTTGATAGAAGATCTTCAGGTTGCTTAGCCAAGATACGAGCAACATCTAGTGCTACGTTTCCATTTCCAAGTACTGCTACCTCTTTGGCATTTAGTGGCCAGGTTCTTGGGAAATCAGGATGTGCGTCATACCAGTTAACAAAATCAGCTGCACCGTAGCTACCATCTAGTTCAACACCAGGAATGTTTAGGGCTGCATCTTTGATTGCACCGGTTGAGAAGATAACTGCGTTGTAGTGAGATTTAAGTTCATCAAGAGTGATGTCAGTTCCATACTTTACGTTTCCAAAGAAACGGATGTCTCCTCTATCAAGAACTTCATAAAGAGCTCTAATGATGCCTTTGATTCTTGGGTGATCAGGAGCAACTCCATAGCGAACTAGACCGTACGGAGCAGGGAGTAAATCAAATAGGTCGATGCTCACATCAAAGTCTCTTTCAGCTTTGATAATTAGGTCTGCTGCATAAATACCGGCAGGGCCGGCACCAACAATTGCTAAACGCATTTTTTCCAAGTTAGATCAAATCCTTTTTACTGGTTGCGGTCAACAACGGCTTCAGCGAATACTCGCAGAGCGTCTTTGACCGGTGAATCTGGCAATGGAGCTAAAGCTGCAACAGCATCTGTTGCCCAGGTCTTTGCTAGTTGATAGGCCTCTTCAAGAGCTGGATGCTCTCTGAGCTTTGCTACCGCTAGGGCTAGCTGAGCATCATCTTCAAGGCCTGCATCAATTATCTCAACTAGTTCTTGGGCTTTAGGGTCAGTGGCTGCATGGGCTCTCAGTAGCAGAGTAGGCATGGTTGGAACCCCTGCTCTGAGGTCTGTGCCAGGGGTCTTACCTGAGTCATCTGAGACGATGTCAATAACATCGTCAATCAGCTGGAAGGCGACGCCTACCTTCTCACCGTAGATTCTCATTGGCTCTCTGTATTCATCAGGACCATCACCATAGACAACACCTAGTTCAGCACTAGCTGCAATTAGAGATCCAGTCTTGTCAGCAAGAACTTGAATGTAGTGAGCAATTGGGTCTTCATCGCCCTGTGGTCCCATAGTTTCATGTAGTTGACCAAGACATAGTCTTTCGAAAGTATCTGCTTGTAGTGAAAGTGCTTTGCCACCAAGGCGGCTAACAATCTGTGATGCTCTTGCGAAAAGTAAATCTCCGGTCAAGATAGCTACGCTATTGCCCCATACTTCATGAGCTGTTGGAACACCTCTACGCATCGGTGCTCTATCCATAACATCATCGTGATACAGAGTTGCTAGGTGAGTCAGTTCAACAACAACAGCTGCTTTAGTTACTTCATCTTTAGAGTCATCACCCAAAGCAGCACCAAGGAGAACTAGAACAGGACGTAGTCTCTTGCCACCTGCTTCAAGAAGATGTCTTGAAGTTACATTGGCAACAGGATCAGTATGGGTGACTGCTTCTAGTAGTTGTACCTCTACTAGTTCTAGACCTGACTGAATCTTCTTCAGTAGAGCCTTGTCCACTACCTTACGTAGTTGTGGAGGTAGAACTATTTTGCTCATTTAGTCGCTTTCTTAGCGCTGTGTATTGCAACGATTCCTAAACTTGAATTCTTGTATTTTGCTTCTGTGAAACCAGCTTCGACTAACCACTGAACTAATACCTCTTGCTTAGGCCAAGCAGCAATAGATTCTGAAAGGTAATCGTAAGCACCTTTGTTCTTAGCTAGAAGCTTGCTAAGTGTTGGCAGGATGTTGGCTAGATACCAGCGATACAAACTTCCAATAACTGGAGTTCTAACGTGGGAGAACTCACAGATAACAACTACTCCTCCTGGCTTTAGAACTCTAAGCATTTCTGTTAGAGCCTTTTTAGTGTCCACTACGTTTCTAAGTCCAAAGGAAATAGTCACTGCATCAACAGAAGCATCAGCGAAAGGCAACTTAGTTGCATCAGCAAAAACAAACTCAAGGTTAGGGTGGCGTTTTCTACCAACAGCTAGCATGCCTTCGCTGAAGTCACTGGCGATAACCTTTACCCCTGGTTTAGCAAAAACAACTGATGAAGAACCAGTTCCGGCAGCGAGATCTAGGACGGTTTGACCTGATTTAGGGTTGATGGTTTTTAGGACTTGTCTTCGCCATAGGCGGTCTTGTCCGAAGGAAAGGAGGTCATTGGTGCGGTCGTAACTCTCAGCAACCGAATCAAACATGGCTGCGACTTCTGCCGGCTTTTTAGCCATATCCGCTTTATTCACAGGCTAAGTCTAATCTTTGCCTGAGTGAGTATCTACTGCTCAGAAGCCTTTAGGTAGCGTAATTTACGCCTTCTGCTCTGAAAAGTGTTAACACCGGTCAAAGTTGATAGACCTAGGGCTGCAACACCAAGAGCTATAGCTAGAACTTTGGCCCCTTCAACAAATTCATCTGCTGGAGTTGCTGTTGAAATGTTCACTGAATCGATTGGAATAGCTGCATGCTGATAAGGGTTGAGTGTGGTGTCTTGGCTGTTTCCGCCTAGACCAACTTGTTCCAGTTTTGTGCTTTCTAGAATCGTCACACTTGTTGAGCCAGTTGGGATAGTAGGTAGGACATAAATGTTGGGATCTCTAGGCTGACCCATTCTCATAACTGTTGGTGGAATCAACAACCAAGAGTTGTCTTTGTAAAGTATTTCAATCTCAGTGTGGAGATTATCAACGTCGTGGTCATTAGCCGCAGGAGTCTCAATAGTTGGATCGTCTTGAGGCTCATCAGCATACGCACTCATTGGGAAGCTGATGCTGGCTAAAAGGAGTGCTGAGGCAGCAGTAATTAGAACTTTCCGCACTTGGCACTCCCTTCGCTGTTTTAGACTTCAAGTGACCTGTATTTAGGATATCCCAGTCAAAAGAGACTAATTTAGGCTCGCTGGGGATTTCACAGAAAACATACAGAACCAGATTTGGAATGAATTAGTTGACTCTCAAGGTGCATTCAAGGCTTATTACAGCCACTGAACTAGGGCTATCCCCTGATTACTCCTTCGCAGATCTTCTAGGTTCTAACAGCGCAGCCTTTATCTATGAGAAGCAGGGGCTAATTGGCTGGGGAGAAGAGCTGAGACTTGAGGCATCAGGACCAAACAGGGTCTTGGAACTAGATAACCTCTGGAAAGAGCTAGTTGCCAAAGCAGATATTTCCGATGAGGTAAATCTTCCAGGCTCAGGACTAGTCTCCTTCGGATCTATTGCCTTCTCAGACAACAGTGAAACAACCAGCGTTCTTGTAATTCCTAACGTAGTTGTTGGTAATCAGGGTGAGACCCTTTGGCTGACAACCATCAACATAGATGAATCAGATGCCTTGAACCTCATCGACCTTGAGAGCACCTTCACATCAGCAGCATTTGAACCAGGGCAAATCTCTCCTGATCAATACAAGCTAAATGTTGATAAGGCGCTTGAAGTTATTGCTTCAAGACAAATTGAGAAGGTAGTTCTGGCTAGAGATCTATCTGCAACTGTTTCAACAGATTTCAACATCAACCCGGCTCTAAGAAAACTAGAGAAGAAGTTCGACTCTTGTTACATCTACTCAGTTGATGGAATGTTTGGGGCAAGTCCTGAACTATTGGTTAAGGTAAGTCACTCTGAGTTCAGTGCACGAGTACTAGCTGGAACAGCTGGTCGAGGAACTGACCCAGGGGTAGATCAAGCAATTGGTTCTGCACTAAATGAATCTCCTAAGAACAGAGCGGAACACAAGTTTGCAATTGACTCACTTGTTTCATCTTTATCTGAATTCACGAAAGAGATAACAGTTGATTCTGAACCATTCAGCATTGCTCTACCTAATCTTTGGCATCTAGCAAGTGATGTGAAAGCAATGTTGAGTTCTAATGCAACATCCCTACAGGTGGTGAATGCTTTGCATCCAAGTGCAGCTGTTGCTGGAACTCCTAGAGATAAAGCATTAGAAGTTATTGAAGAGATTGAGAGTGTTGATCGTGGTCGCTATGCAGGCCCAGTTGGTTGGATCGATGCACGTGGCGATGGAGAGCTTGGCATTGCACTTCGCTCAGGTCAGGTGACAGGTAATGAGATTC
>CALFOB010000015.1 GCA_937919125.1 uncultured Micrococcales bacterium
CAGTTGTTGACTTTCAAGACGGAGAAGTAGATGATTACATATATGAAATCACAGAATTCAGGAAAGACATCCTCCACTAAGGACGTCTGGGACCAGATTGAAGCTTCGTACAGCTCTAATGATCTAGAGCAACTGCTACCTCTGAAGGCAATTGAGGCCGCGTTATCTTTCAAAGATTCACTCGCTGAGCAAATCAAAAGCCATAGAGAAGAAGCAGGTTTGACTCAAAGAGAGTTAGCAAAACTTGCAAGCATTAGCCAGCGCGATGTCTCTTTTCTCGAGCAGTCCAAGGGAAACCCTACGATAACTACTGTTAGTCGAATCCTGCATGTGCTAGATCTAAAGCTTCAAATTATGGCTGCTTAAAAGAGTTAATCCTTTGTAGATACAAAGACCTGAGCTAAGAACACCCACGCCCAATCAATCAAAGCTCTATCTTGCAAGATCTCTCCCTCAGAGTCTTTAGGTGCTGATACAGATAGTTGTTTCGCTGAAGCTAAGTATCTTAGTCCTGGATAGGTGTGACTTAGTTGAATCTGGTGGGCTTCAGTTAGTTCTACTGGTGTGAGTCTGAACTGGTTACCGATCATCATCACGTCTTTTAGGTTCAGCCTGTTGCACTGCTGTCTTAGTTCTGTGACATCGATTAGGTTCTTCACTGACTGCGGAGCTTTTCCATATCTATCTTCTAGTTCTTGGAAGATGGCATCTAGTTGGGCTCTTGTTCCAAGCTCTCCGCTAGCTGCTGAGAGCTTGTGATAAGCCTCAAGTCTTAGTCTTTCTGAATCAACATATTCAATCGGAATATGCGCATCGATTGGAATCTCTAGTTTTAGTTCTGCTGGAGATTCATGCTTGATGCCCTTGAACTCATCTACTGCCTCACCAATCATGCGAAGGTACAGATCAAAACCAACACCAGCAATGTGGCCTGATTGCTCTCCCCCGAGTAAATTACCTGCTCCACGAATCTCTAGATCTTTTAGAGCAACCTGCATTCCTGAACCGAGTTCGTTGTTAGCAGCAATGGTTGAGAGTCTGTCTAGAGCGAAAGGAGATAGTGGTTTCTCTGGAGAGTAGAGGAAGTAGGCATATGCTCTCTCCCTAGACCTTCCAACTCTTCCTCTGATCTGATGAAGTTGAGATAGACCAAAGTTCTCTGATCTATCAACAATCAAGGTGTTGGCATTAGGAATATCTATTCCTGCCTCAATGATGGTTGTTGCAACCAGGACGTCATATTTTCTTTCCCAAAAATCAATAACAACTTGTTCTAGTTGTCCTTCATTCATCTGCCCATGGGCAACAGCAATCCTTGCTTCAGGAACTAGCTCAGCTAGTTGAGAAGCGACCTTATCTATCGAGTCAACTCGGTTATGAACAAAGAACACTTGTCCTTCTCTAATGAGTTCTCTATGGATAGCAGCTGCTACCTGCTTCTCGTTATAAGGACCTATGTAGGTAAGGATAGGGTGACGCTCTTCTGGAGGAGTAGCCAAAGTAGACATCTCTCTAATGCCTGTGATGGCCATCTCTAGAGTTCTAGGAATAGGGGTAGCCGACATTGAGAGAACATCAACGTTTGTCTTCATGTCTTTTAGCTTCTCTTTGTGTTCAACACCAAAGCGTTGTTCTTCATCAACGATGATCAGCCCTAGATCTCTAAACTTCACACCGCTAGATAGCAGTCTGTGAGTTCCGATAACAACATCAACTTCACCTGTTGCTAAAGCAGCAATGGTTTCTTTAGATTCTTTAGCTGTTTGGAACCTAGATAGGGCTCTAACATTCACTGGGAAACCAGCGAATCTTTCAATGAAAGTTTCTACGTGCTGTCTCACAAGAAGTGTTGTTGGAACTAGAACTGCTACCTGCTTGCCATCCTGAACTGCCTTGAAGGCTGCTCTAATAGCAATCTCGGTCTTACCGTAACCAACATCTCCAGCAACCAGTCTGTCCATAGGAACAGGTCGTTCCATGTCTCTCTTAATTTCTTCAACTGTGTTTAGTTGATCAGGGGTCTCAACAAATGGGAAGCTATCTTCCATTTCTCTCTGCCAAGATGTGTCAGGTAAGAAGGCATGGCCTTTGGCATTCATTCTTGCTGAATATAGTTTTACTAGGTCAATAGCAATCTTGCGAACAGCTTTTCTAGCATTGCCTTTGACCTTAGACCAGTCTGAGCCACCCATCTTAGAAAGCACAGGTGCTTCCCCACCAACATATCTAGTTAGGAAATCTAACTGATCTGTTGGCACATACAAAACATCTCCAGCTAAACCTCGTTTAGAAGGAGCATACTCAATACTCAAATACTCTCTGGTGTGTTTATTTGCTCCGATTCCCATTTGTCTTTGAACCATCTCAACAAAGCGACCAATGCCGTGAATCTCATGCACAACATAATCCCCAGCCTTCAGCGCAAGTGGATCAACTGCTTGACCACGCTTGGCAGCAAGTCTTGGCTTCTTTACTTGGTTATAGCCAGCACCTCTACCGAAGAAGTCACTATCGGTTAGCAGGATCAACTTGGCATCGCTAGATGCGAAGCCCTTTCTTATTGGAGCTTGGATCAAGATAACTTCAGTTACCTTATGGTCGATGCTGCTCACCTCTTCAGGAAGTTCTTCTAATACTGAAGCTGGAATCTTGGCTGCATGAAGTAGTTCAGCAATGCGTTCTGCTGTTCCATGACCAGGGGATGCGATAACTACCTGTTGTCCATTAGCTAGTTGATCTGCAATGTAGTCAACAGGTTCAACATCCAAGCCTTTGAAGTTAGGAATCTCTAGAAGGTTTAGAGATATCTGTTGTGTTTCATCAGCAAGGAATGAAGAGATGCTAATTAGCTGTCTGCCATCTAGGGCAGCTGTGAACTCATGCATTGACTTGAAGCCACCAGCACTTAGATCAATAGGAGCTTTAGCTCCTTCTAATGCTGCATCCCATGCAGCATGAAGGAACTCTTCATTGGTTTCAATAAGGTTGGCTGCTCTTGCCATTGCTTTCTCTGGTGAGAGAAGAACAACGTAAGCATCTTCAGCTAGATAGTCCGATACCTGGCCTAAGGACTTCACAAGAGCAGGTGCGAGGGATTCCATGCCATCAACTGGAATACCTTGACCAATCTTGGCAAGCATGGTGGAAAGATTAGGAAACTCATGTTCCATCTCTCTAGCTCTAAGAGCAACATCAGGGGTAATGATGATTTCTCTTGCTGGGTAGATGGTTATCTCAGTTGGCCTGCCATCTAGAGATCTTTGGTCAGCAACGCTGAACTCTCTCATCTGCTCTAGTTCATCACCAAAGAATTCAAGTCTTATTGCGTGAGAAGAAGTAGTTGGGAAGATATCTAGAATTCCACCGCGAACAGCAAACTCTCCACGCTTAGTGACCATGTCTACTCTTTGGTAGGCAATCTCTACAAGCTTCAATGTCAATTCCGGAAGTAGATACTCCCCTGACACTTTCAAGTTCAAAGGTGGATAGTCAGCTAGTCCTAGAACTACTGGCTGCAATGCAGCTCTAATGGAAGCAACAACAAAGACTTGCTTATTGCTGTTCTCTTTGTTGAGTTCATTGAGCCTGTGGAGGGTCTTTAGCCTCTTACCAACTGTCTCAGCAGAAGGAGAAAGTCTTTCGTGGGGAAGAGTTTCCCAGGAAGCAAACTCTAGAACTTCAGCATCTGGGTTGGTGGTAGATAGAAACTCAACTAGGTCTTCCGCTTCTCTGCCTGAGCTAACAACAACTAGTGCTTGCTGAGAGAGCTTCTTATTTGTTCGAACATCAGCAATTGAACTAAGTATCCAAGGCTGGGCTCCAGGAGGTGCAACTACCTCAACACGCTTATTTGCTAGGGCTTTAGAGACCTGAACGAAGGGGTAAGCATCCGAAATTCGGGCAACAAGACGCGAGCACCCCTCAGAAACTTTTATCGCGTCCATGGGGATATTCTAAGTTGAATTTGTTAGTTGTATTTCTGCTGGGCATCAGCCAAGCCAATGGTGGCAATAGCCTCAACAATGTCAGCTGCTAGCTCAAGAGTTGTTGGAAGTTCTTCTCGTTCTGTTGAGTTGAAGTCTCTAAGGACAAAGTCAGCAGCATCCATGCGTCCTGGTGGTCTACCGATACCCACTCTTACTCTGATGTAGTCATTGCCAACAGCACTGATGATATCTCTAAGACCGTTGTGTCCACCGTGACCACCGGAGAACTTGATCTTGATTGTCTCTGGGTCAATATCTAACTCATCGTGAATAACGATTAGATTCTCTGGCTTTAGGTCATAGAACTTTAGAAGGTTGGCAACTGGCCCACCTGAGGTGTTCATATAGCCAAGAGATTTAGCAAGAACTATCTTTGGTGCATCAAAGCCAACGCCTAGTTTGCCTTCGGCTACTAGTGCATGGGCTTTGTGTTGTTTGAATGTTGCATTAGTTCTTTTAGCAAGAACGTCTAAGACCATCTGCCCGACGTTATGCCGGTTGTGAGAATAGTCGGGCCCGGGGTTACCGAGCCCGACTATTAGATAAGTCTTCGTAGAGATGACTACTCTGCCTTTGGAGCTTCAGCAGCAGGGGCTGCTTCTGCTTCTTCAGATGCACCGGCACCGGTACCAACAACAGATGCGATTAGTTCGTCATCAGCAAAGTCAAGCTTTGCTCCTGCTGGAAGAACGATGTCCTTAGCGGTTACGTGGAAACCAAGACCTTCTTTGTTGAAGATAACTTCTACATACTCAGGGATAGTGGTTGCATCTACTTCTAGCTTCACAGTCTTGTGCTCTAGATCGATAACAGTTCCTGACTGTGACTCTCCAACAACGTGTACTGGAACTTCAACGTGAACTCTTTCACCCTTGACGATTTCAACAAGGTCAACGTGTTCGATGATCTGAGTAACAACATCCTTAGATGCGCTCTTCACTAGAACAGTTTCCTTCTTGCCATCAAGCTCTAGCTCGATAATTGCGTTCTTGTGACGAAGCACAAGTGCGATCTCGTGAGCTGGAAGTGTGATGTGACGTGGCTCTGAGCCGTGACCGTAGATAACTGCAGGAGTTCTACCAGCTGCTCTTGACTTACGGGCTGATCCTTTACCAAAGGTGGTGCGGAATTCGCCTACTAATTTGTTTTCTGACATGAGTTATTCCATTTCATTTAGGTGTTCAACTCAAGCGTGTTACGCGAGGAACCCTGGCCCTAAAGCCTTGACCCCGTCGATTACGGTTACGATTTGTAACCCTCGCCGTTGTTTCTTTAGAAGTCTATTGGGCTTAGAGCCCTATTGGCAACCTCAGGATTTAGACGTGACCGTCAAAAAGGCTAGTTACGCTGTCATCGTTGAAGACAGATGAGATCGCCCTTGCAATAAGCGGTGCAATAGATAGGACAGTTAGCTTGTCAAACTGCTTTGAAGGGTCAATTGGCAGGGTATTAGTGACAATAACATTGTCAACATCTGCTCCTGAAAGTCTTTCAACTGCAGGGTCACTGAATACAGCATGAGTTGAAGCAACAATGATTCGACCTGCTCCATTGTCTCTAAGAGCCTTAGCTGCTGCCACGATGGTGCCAGCAGTATCGATCATGTCGTCAACTAGAACACAGATACGACCTTCAACTTCACCAACTAGCTCATTAACCTGAACCTGGTTTGGCTTGTTAGGGTCACGTCTCTTGTGGATGATGGCAAGTGGTGCTCCTAGGCGGTCTGCCCAGATGTCAGCAACACGAACACGACCTGAGTCAGGAGAAACAACAGTTAGGTTATCTCCACCAAAAGTTTCCTTCACGTAGTCAGCTAGAAGAGGCAGTGCCCATAGGTGGTCCACTGGTCCATCGAAGAAACCTTGAATCTGTGGTGAGTGAAGATCAACAGACATTAGACGGTCTGCTCCAGCTGCTTTGTATAGGTCAGCGACTAGACGAGCAGAGATAGGCTCACGTCCCTTGTGCTTCTTGTCTTGTCTTGCGTAAGGGAAGAATGGTGAAACAACTGTGATTCTCTTAGCGCTTGCTCTTTTTAGAGCATCAATCATGATCAACTGCTCCATGAGCTGGTCATTGATTGGAGCTGAGTGAGACTGAATAACGAAAGCATCAACACCGCGTACGCTCTCATCGAAACGTACAAAGATTTCACCGTTAGCAAAGTCATAAGAAGTAGTTGGAACGATAGGCGTATCTAGCAGGGTAGCTATCTCTTGAGCTAGTCCTGGGTGAGCTCTACCTGAGGCCAGCAATAAACGCTTATTGGTGTTTTCTTTCTTTAGCATTGGCTCTCTCGTTTCCTAGTTACTCGGTTGCTTTTCTGGCAGCATCTGCTGATGCTGTGTTAGGTCTTTTTGCTATTACCCACTCTGCAAGATTACGTTGTGGGGCAACGTTCATTGCAAGGGATCCAGGTTCAACATCTTTACGAACAACTGTTCCAGCTGCTGTGTAAGCACCATCACCGATGGTGATAGGTGCTACGAAGACGTTATGTGAACCAGATCTGACGTGAGAACCAATAACGCTGTGGTGTTTAGCTACACCGTCGTAGTTAGCGAAGATGGTTCCTGCTCCAATGTTGGTGTGCTCCCCAATGGTTGCATCGCCAACATAGCTTAGGTGAGGGATCTTTGAACCTGCACCAATGACAACATTCTTAGTCTCAACAAAGGTGCCGATCTTGCCACCAGCACCAAGGTGTGTGCCTGGTCTTAGGTAGCTGAAAGGTCCTACGGTTGCTTCATCGTCAATTACTGAACCAGAGATCTGAGATTTTGTAATTGAAACATTTGAGCCAACCTGAGTATCGGTAATAACTACCTCTGGACCAATAGTTGATCCTCTGCCAACACTTGTAATTCCCTTTAGGTGAGTACCTGGAAGTAATGTGACATCTTCAGCTAATACAGCGGTGATGTCAATGAAAGTTGATTCAGGGTGAGTGATTGTTACCCCGGCTAGCATCCAACCTTCACAGATTCTTCTGTTTAGTTCAGAGCTAACCTGCTGCATCTGAACTCTGTTGTTTACTCCAGCTACTAGCCAGTTATCTGCTACTTCAAGAGCGTGGACTTTATTTCCTGCTTTAAGGATTTCAACAGCTGCGTCAGTGAGGTATTTTTCCCCTTGAGCATTGTGTGATCCAACAGAAGCTAGAGCTTGCTTTAGGTGTTTGAAATCAAAGACGTAAACACCTGCGTTTACTTCAGTTATTGAACGCTCTTCTTCAGTTGCATCTCTTTCTTCAACAATAGAAACAAAAGAACGAGATTCGTCTCTAACAATTCGTCCATAACCGGTTGGGTCACTAAATGAAGCAGTAAGCAGAGTCGCTCCAGCTCCAGTAGTTAGGTGAACTTCAATCATTGACTCAATAGTCTGAACATCTAGAAGTGGGACATCGCCACTCGTTACAACTACGGCTCCAGAGAAATCTGCTGGTAATGCCTCTAATGCACATTCAACTGCTCTACCTGTGCCTGGAACATCATCCTGAAGAACAATGTGAGCATTTGGGTAATAAGAGTTGATGTATTGCTCTAGCTTTTCTTTTTCATGTCTGATCACAGGCATGACCTTTTGAGCACCTAGAGCGGTAGCTGTTGCCAGGGCATGACCAAGCATTGGTAGGCCTGAGATCTCATGAAGGACTTTAGGGGTGGATGAGCGCATTCTGGTGCCTTCACCAGCGGCTAGCACGATTACGGCTAAGTGCTGCTCGCTCATCTAACCTCCTAATTATGCTTTTGTTGCTGCTCCCCCAGGATTCGAACCTGGACCGAACACCTCCAAAGGGTGCCGTGCTGCCGTTACACTAGGGAGCATTGTGAACCGCCAAAGACGATTAACACATGCCTAGTCTGCCAGAAATTAGGGCTCTTTATTCTTTAGTTAGCCATCTAGTCTTGAGCCTTGGGCTCCACCCTTGGCTGTTAGGGCAACAAGCCCCTGTGAATTCAATACTTTAGAAACCTCTTCAGCCTTAGCCTCTGATTCAAATAGGGCGGCAATAGTAGGTCCAGATCCCGAGACCATAGCCCGAATAGCCCCTAGTTCCTCTAATTGACTAACCTGCTCGCTAAGAGAAGGCATCAGAGAGAAAGCTGCCTTTTCAAGGTCATTAGCCATTCTTGAGCCAAGTTCCTGAGCTGATGAAACAGTTGAGATGTCTTTGAGGTCAGTAAAGGCTGTGCCAGAACCTAGTTCATCGAAGGCAGCGAAGACTGTTGGGGTAGAAAGACCTTTACTACTAGCACACAGCAACCAATTGGTTTCAAAGGAAAGACCTTCCATAGGAGTAATGATCTCTCCTCTTCCGGTTCCCAGAGCCATACCCCCATAAATACAGAACGGAACATCAGAACCCAGTTCAGCTCCTACTTGGGCTAGCTCTTCAATAGATAGTTTCTCAGTGCCATGCTCTTGATGCATGAACTCATTCATGGCAACCAGCATCGCCGCGGCATCTGCTGACCCACCAGCCATTCCTCCGGCTACTGGAATGCGCTTATGAATATCTAATTGAAGATCAGGAGTTTCTTTACCTAGTTTCTTCGCAAATAGAACTGCAGTTTTATGAACTAGGTTGCTGTGATCTGTTGGAACAGCATCGATGTGTGCTTCAGGAATTGAATCACCGTGAACATAGATACTGATGCCTGTTCCAGGTTCACCTTTAACAAGAGTTAGTTCTTCTCTAAGGTCTAAAGCGAGGAATAGAGAATTTACTGGGTGATAGCCATCAGCTGCTAACTGACCTACTTCAAAAACTAGGTTTACTTTAGCTGGAGCTGATGCTCTGATGATTGTGCTCATCTGACAACCTGACTTGAAATCTGGGATAGCAATTCATTCCAGAATACTGCTCTACTCTTAGCGGTTGTTTTCTCAGCAATGAATTCGTGCTCAATTAGAACTTCACAACCACCATCAACTGTTTTGAATACAACAGTTGCTCTAGTGTCATCTTCGAAACTAATTACTAAACGCTCTGAGTCAACAATCTTCAAGAAACGTTTGAATTCAGTTCCATAAAGTTTCTCTGAATTCAAAAGGCTGAAGACTCTAAACGTAGTTGCCTCAATAGTTTTTGAAATTCTAAGCACTGAATCACTGCTGGCATTGGACTTAGGTTCTTCACGCCATTTCAAATACATCAAAGCAATTGATGTTGCCCACCACTTTTGAACTCTATGAGTTTCTTGAAGCCAAGCAGATATTGCCTTTTGCTTTGATTCGCGGTGTTCAGATTCAACGTTCCGCCACTGATCGTCACCGGCGCCAGAAGTCCCAAAGTCGCATTAGCGCCAATGTTAAGCA
>CALFOB010000016.1 GCA_937919125.1 uncultured Micrococcales bacterium
ACTGGAGTTCAGACGTGTGCTCTTCCGATCTGTTCACTAAATCCAGAGCTGACCAAATACTCAGATCTGGTTTTTGTTGAGAACAATAAAGAGAACCTCAGTGGACACGATGTTGTCTTCCTTGCGCTTCCGCACACCAAGTCAGCAGAAGTTGCACAATGGCTTGAAGATGATGTTCTGGTTCTGGATTGCGGAGCTGATTTCCGTCTAGAGTCCAATGAAGAATTTGAAAAGTTCTATAAGAGCCCGCATGCAGGAACTTGGGTTTATGGAATGCCTGAATTGCTAATCGAAGGTAATTCAAAGCAACGAGAGAAGCTTTCTGGTCAAAAGAGAATTGCAGTTCCTGGTTGCAACGCAACAGCAATCACTCTGGCATTTGCTCCGCTACTTCGAGATGGTTTGCTTGATTCAACAGATTTAGTGTCAACTCTTTCTGTTGGAACAAGTGGTGCTGGTCGTAACGCTGAAGTAAATCAAGAACCAGTTTTGGCTTCAGCTTTTGCGTATCAAGTTGGCGGTATTCATCGCCACATCCCAGAGGTTCGCCAGAATCTGGAAAAGACATCCAAAGGGAAAGTTTCTCTAACTTTCACACCAGTTTTGATTCCGATGTTCAGAGGAATTCTTGCAGTAAACACAGCCAAGATCTTGCCTGGAGTTGATGAGGCGGCTGTTCGAAGCTCTTTTGTGGACGCGTATGGTTCTGAGAACTTCATTGAGTTGTTACCTTCGGGAACTTTCCCAAACACTGCTGATGTTGAGTTCACTAACAGGTGCCAGATCGGTGTTGGATTGGATGAAGCCACGGGAACTGTGATTGTCATTAGTGCCATAGATAATTTGGTGAAGGGAACTGCAGGTGCTGCGCTACAAAGCATGAACCTAGCTCTTGGAATTGCTGAGGGAACTGGAATCACAGAGGGGAAGGCATAATGCAAAAAGCAGATGCGACCAATCTGGATCTAGCCCGAATCAAGGCTCAGACTCTAATCGAGTCTGCTCCTTGGATTAGAAAGTTTCAGGGCAAAGTATTCGTTGTGAAATTTGGCGGGAACGCCATGGTTGATGAGCAGTTGCAGCAAGCCTTCGCTGAAGACATTGCTTTCCTTAACCTGGTCGGCATCAAAGCTGTAGTTGTTCACGGCGGTGGCCCGCAGATTACCTCTCGACTAGCAGAACTTGGTCTGAAGAGTGAATTCGTTGATGGGTTGAGAGTTACTTCAGCCGAAGCTATTTCAGTCATCCGTGATGTTTTGTTGAATGAGATTAGTACTCCATTGGCAAACATGATTGAAGCTGCAGGGGCAAATGCAGCGGTCTTCAACGGTGAAACAGAAGGTTTGTTTCAGGCCTCAATCACCAGAGCTGACTTAGGTTTAGTTGGGGAAGTTGTTGAAGTCAATGCTTCGGTTATTGCCAAGTCTTTTGAGCCAAATGTGATTCCTGTCATATCAACTGTTGCACCAGACAGCAGTGGCCAATTGGTGAATGTGAATGCAGATTTAGCTGCTTCATCTTTAGCTGCGGCACTGGGTGCTGAAAAGTTAGTAGTGCTTACTGACGTACCTGGCTTGTATAGCGACTGGCCTAATCGGGATTCTCTAGTAAGTGAATTAACCGCTTCAGAATTGGAAGAGATTCTCCCAGATCTTGAATCAGGAATGATTCCAAAGATGCAAGCATGTTTGAACGCAGTTCGTGCTGGAGTTTCTAAAGCACACATCATTGATGGTCGTGTCCCACACAGCGTTTTGCTTGAAGTTTTTACACCTTCAGGAATTGGCACTTTGGTGCTGCCTTAGGAATAGAAAGAAGAAATTATGACTAGACACTTTTTGAGAGATGATGACATTTCTTCAGCAGAGCAGGCGGAGATTATTCAGCTTGCTCTAGAACTCAAAGCTAATCCTTACTCTCGTAAGGTTTTTGAAGGCCCAAAGACAGTTGCTGTTATTTTCGATAAGACTTCGACAAGAACAAGAGTTTCCTTTGCAGTTGGAATTAGTGATCTTGGAGGAGTGCCACTAATCATTGATTCCCAAGGAAGTCAGATGGGGGCTAAAGAATCTGTTGCAGACACAGCCAGAGTCTTGGACAGGCAGGTAGCACAGATTGTTTGGCGAACCTATGCACAATCAGGCTTAGAAGAAATGGCGCAGAACTCAAAGGTTCCTGTTATCAATGCACTGAGCGATGAGTTTCAC
Source organism: uncultured Micrococcales bacterium (assembly GCA_937919125.1). GTDB lineage: Bacteria > Actinomycetota > Actinomycetes > Actinomycetales > Microbacteriaceae > Rhodoluna. The sequence goes on from CALFOB010000016.1 coordinate 2,208, forward strand.
CCATGCCAGCTGCTAGCCGATCTTCTAACAATTCAAGAACACAAAGGCAAGCTTGCGGGATTGAAACTTGTCTACATCGGTGATGGCAACAACATGGCTAACTCTTACCTAATTGCTGGGGCAATGGCTGGAATGCACGTTGTTGCAGTTACTCCAGAGAAGTATTCACCAGCTGAAGAAGTAGTCGCTAGAGCGACTGAGATTGCTTCGAGCACCGGTGGTTCTGTTTCTATTTCAAATAACCCAGCAGATGCTGCTGCAGGAGCTGATGTTCTTGCAACTGACACTTGGGTGTCTATGGGGCAAGAAGCGCAGAAGGCACAGAGAGTTAAAGACTTCGCTGGGTTCACTATTGACTCTGAGCTTTTGAAGGCAGCCAAAACAGATGCAATCGTCTTACACTGTCTTCCTGCTTACAGAGGATATGAAATTAGTGCAGAAGTTTTGGATGGAAGCCAAGCTGTGATCTGGGATGAAGCGGAAAACCGTCTCCATGCCCAGAAGGCACTTATGGTTTGGCTAGACCAGCGTGCCAAGTAAAATCAAAGTAATCCCGATGACGAACGTCTTCGAGAGCATTTAAGGAGTAATGATGTCAGAACGCGTAGTGCTTGCCTATTCAGGTGGTTTGGATACTTCCGTTGGAATTGGTTGGTTGAAGGAAGCTACTGGTAAAGAAGTAGTTGCTCTAGCTATAGACGTTGGTCAGGGTGGCGAGGACATGGACGCTATTCGTCAGCGTGCATTGGACTGTGGAGCCGTTGAGGCAATCGTCATCGACGCTAAGGCTGAGTTCGCTGATGACTACCTGATGCCTGCTCTGAAGGCCAACGCTTTGTATCAGAAGAGATACCCGTTGGTATCTGCACTGTCTAGACCTTTGATTGGTAAGCACCTAGCTAGCGTTGCTAGAAAGCTTGGAGCAGACAGTGTGGCTCACGGTTGCACAGGTAAAGGTAATGACCAGGTTCGCTTTGAAGCAGCAGTTGCCGCTATCGCACCTGAGTTGAAATCAATTGCTCCGATTCGTGACCTTGCTCTAACCAGAGATAAGGCAATTGAGTTTGCTGAGAAGAACAATCTTCCAATTGCTCAGAACAAGAAATCTCCATACTCTGTGGACCAAAACGTTTGGGGTAGAGCTGTTGAAACAGGTTTCCTAGAAGACCCATGGAATGCACCAATTGAAGATCTCTATTCATACACTCAGGACCCTGATGTATTCAGAGAAGCAACTGAAGTAACTATCAGCTTTGAAGCCGGTATCCCGGTTGCTATTGATGGTGTTAGATACTCAGCCATTGACTTGATTCAGAAGATGAATGATCTAGCTGGAGCACACGGAGTGGGTCGTATCGATATTGTTGAAGACAGACTTGTTGGAATCAAGAGTCGTGAAATCTATGAGTCACCTGCGGGTATTGCTTTGATTGCTGCTCACGAAGAGTTAGAGAACCTTACTCTTGAGCGTGATGTGAACAGATTTAAGCGTGGCATTGAAGCTCGCTGGGCAGATCTTGTTTATGAAGGTCTATGGTTCTCAGGTCTGAAGAGATCTCTAGATGTATTCATCGACCACACTCAAGAGCATGTGACAGGCGATGTTCGTCTAAAGATGCAGGGTGGTAGAGCAGTTGTTACTGGACGTAAGTCTGATGAGTCTCTCTATGACTTCAGCTTGGCAACTTATGACACTGGTGACACATTTGACCAGTCTCTAGCTAAGGGGTTCATTGAGCTTTGGGCATTGCCAAGCAAGATTGCCTCTAGAAGAGACGCAAACAGGAACAAGAAGTAGCCATGTCTGAATCATCCTCACTCTGGGGCGGTAGATTCTCTGGCGCTACTAATGATGCTTTAGTTGCACTGAGTCGTTCAATTCACTTTGATTGGCGTCTAGCACCATATGACATCAAAGGCACTAGAGCCCACCTTCTAGCTCTTCGAGCTGCGGGCTATCTTGCCGAAGCAGAGCTAGTGAAACTGGATAAGGCTCTTGTTGAACTGGACAAGAGAGTTGCTTCAGGGATGTTTACCGCAAAGCCAGCTGATGAGGATGTGCACAGCGCTTTGGAGCGTGGCCTAATCGAAATGGTTGGCCCTGAACTTGGCGGCAAGGTTAGAGCCGGAAGATCTAGGAATGACCAGATTGCTACTCTGATTCGCATCTACCTACTGGATCAGTCTGCTCTGATTCGCACAGAGGTGCTTCAGTTGATAGATGTCTTGACTACCTTGGCTCAGGAGCACCTGAGTGAGCCAATGCCAGGACGTACTCACTTCCAGCATGCACAACCTGTATTGCTTTCCCATCACCTCCTTGCTCACGTGTGGCCTCTGGTTAGAGACCTTGAGCGTTTGAGCCAGTGGCGTGAGAGAGCGTCATTCTCTCCTTACGGAGCAGGAGCACTTGCTGGAACTTCACTAGAGCTAGATCCAAATATTGTTTCTGAAGCTCTTGGATTGACTGCGCCAATGGCTAACTCCATGGATGCAACTTCTTCTAGAGATGTTGTTGCGGAATTCGCTTTCATTGGAACTCTTATCTCGATTAATCTCTCTCGCTTTGCGGAAGAAATTATTATTTGGGCCAGCGCTGAGTTCAACTATGTGAAGCTTGCTGACGCATTCTCAACAGGATCATCGATCATGCCTCAGAAGAAGAATCCAGACGTGGCAGAACTAACCAGAGGCAAAACAGGCCGAATCATCGGTGACCTAACTGGCTTGCTTTCAACTTTGAAGGCTCTTCCACTTTCATACAACAGGGATCTTCAAGAAGATAAAGAACCTGTCTTTGACATTGCGGATACGTTGCTATTGATTCTTCCAGCGTTCACCGGAATGGTTGCGACCATGGAATTCAACACTGCTCGCATGGAAGAACTTTCATCGGCTGGTTACTCACTGGCAACAGATGTTGCTGAGTGGTTAGTGAAGCAGAGAGTTCCTTTCAGAGAAGCTCATGAAATCACTGGAAAGCTCGTTGCATTCGCTGAAAGCAACGAAATGGAACTGAGTGAAGTATCTGATGTTGAGTTCGCCGCGATTAGTAAGCATCTGACTCCTGAAGTTAGAGAAGTGCTCAACGTTGCAGGTTCGATTCGTTCTAGAAGCGGCACAGGTGGAACAGCAGTGCCTAGAGTCCTAGATCAGATCAGTGCATTGCGTAAAATGGTGCCTAGCGAAAACAGATAGGTTTTACTAATGGCCACCAGCGATGCACTTGCACAACAGAGCAATGACTCTGCCTTCTCAGATGTTTGGGAAGAGCTGAAGTGGCGTGGTCTAGTTGCTATCTCTACAGATGAAGCAGAACTGCAAAGTGCTCTAAAGTCTTCATCTCTTACTTTCTACTGTGGATTTGATCCAACAGCACCGAGTCTTCACCTAGGTAACTTGGTTCAGCTCCTCGTTATGAGAAGACTTCAGCTTGCTGGACATAACCCGCTAGTTCTTATTGGTGGGGCAACAGGTCTAATTGGAGACCCTAAGCCAACTGCCGAGCGAACATTGAACGCAAAAGAGACCGTTGCTGAATGGGTTGAGAAGCTTGGCACTCAAGCTGCACGTTTCTTGTCTTTTGAAGGCTCAAATGGAGCAAAGCTAGTAAACAACCTGGACTGGACTCAATCGCTAAGCTCTATTGACTTCCTTCGTGACATTGGCAAGCACTTCAGAGTTGGCAAAATGCTTAGCAAAGATGCCGTTTCTGCTCGTTTGAACTCAGATGCAGGTATTTCATTTACAGAGTTTTCTTACCAAATCCTTCAGGGAATGGATTTTCTAGAGCTTTACCGAAGAAATAACTGTGTATTGCAGATTGGCGGAAGTGACCAGTGGGGGAACCTAACTAGCGGGACCGATCTGATTCACAAAGTCGAGGGAAAGAGTGCTTTCATCCTTGCAACACCTCTGATTACAGACTCTGAGGGCAAGAAATTCGGTAAATCCGAAGGAAATGCCATCTGGTTAGACACCGAACTGACTTCCCCTTACGCTTTTTACCAATTCTGGCTAAATGTTGAGGATTCAATCTCCATCAATCTTCTGAAAGTCTTTACTTTCCTAAGCAAGGCGGAGATTGATGAACTTGAGAGCCAGCTAGCCTCGGAACCTCACCTAAGAGCGGCGCAAAAGAAGTTAGCTTACGAAGTTACCTCTTTGGTTCATTCAGCTCAAGCCACAGATGCAGTTATCGCTGCATCCCAAGCGCTATTTGGTCAGGGAGAACTTGACCAGTTGGACAAGGCAACCCTAGAGGCAGCTCTTTCAGCATTGCCAAATGCCAGGGCTCAGCTAGGTGCTGGAGTAGCGGATCTATTGGTGGAGACAGGCCTCGTTGCAAGCGTGAGTGCTGGTCGCAGAGCTATTGCTGAGGGTGGGGTGTACCTAAACAACGTCAGAATTGACGATGAAAAAGCCAACCTAGACCAGGCAATCATGGGGGAGTACGCGGTTCTTCGCAGAGGCAAAAAGACCTTAGCTGGAATATTTATTCAAAAATAAAGAAATTTCTTACGTTCGATTTGACTTGATTGTTATTCAGGCGTAATGTTTTACCTGTTGCCCACAGTTTGAGAAATCTATTTTATGGATCTCGGCTCAAGTGCAACCAATCAGCAACCAAGGAACCCAGTAAATTGGCGACTTTGGGGCAGATTGAACTTCCACTTCTAAGTTCTAGAAATTTCTAGAATTAATGCGTATGTCTATTTGACTTAAGTTGAAAAAGTGGTAAGTTAGTGAAGTTGCTCTGCGTGGGCCCCTAACCGGAATCCGCAGATGCATCCGATCCTTGAGAACTCAACAGCGTGCACAATGTCGATGCCAAGAACCTGGCTTCAAGAAGGCTTGCCTTTTTGAATGTTCAGTAGTAATTGGATTAGACAGATTGTCAGACAATCTGATTTAGTCAGATCAAATTGATGCCCCC
>CALFOB010000017.1 GCA_937919125.1 uncultured Micrococcales bacterium
ACTGGAACGCTAACTGGTTCGGCTATGCAGCTAGATAAGGTGATTGAACTTCCCTCTGCTAAGGAGTATGGGCAGTGGAAATCTATCCTTGGAGAATTTGCTCACCTACCATCAGGTAGCTCAACCACAAGAGCACTACAAGATGCCTTCCCTGCTTTAGGACTAAAAATTGAAAAGGAAGTTGAATTCACATCGACAACAAAATTCAGTTTGCTGACTGTTGCTGGCACTGACTGGGTACTTGGTGCTCCTGAAGTTATCTCTGAAGATAAAGAACTTCTGGCAAAGGTAAGTGAATTAGCAAGTAGCGGTTCCAGGACACTGTTACTAGCGGCAGGAAATGATAGAAGAGCTCTAGTTCTACTTACCTTCCGAGAGGAAGTCAGACCAGAAGCTAGAGCAACACTTGACTACCTGAAGGCAGAAGGCGTGCAGGTGAGAGTGCTCTCTGGAGATCACCCAGAAACAGTGGCAGGTGTTGCAAGGTCTGTCGGTTTAGATTTTGATGGCGTTGGCTTTGATGCAAGAGAGCTATCGACCGACATAGATGAACTCGCTCAAGCACTTGAAGAGCATTCGGTATTTGGTCGAGTCACACCTGACCAGAAAAAGTTGATGGTCACAGCCCTCCAGAGACAAGGTCACGTAGTGGCAATGATTGGCGATGGAGTAAACGATGCTTTAGCTCTCAAGCAATCCGATCTTGGTATTGCCATGGGTTCAGGTTCTGCAGCTACTAGAGCAGTAGCAAACCTAGTATTACTCGATAACAGGTTTGCTTCTCTTCCTGAGATTGTTAGCGAAGGTAGAAGAGTCATAGCTAACGTTGAGAGACTATCTAGGTTGTTCTTAACTAAGACAGTTTGGGCGATGGTGCTAGCAATTGTCTTTGGTCTCACATTCTGGGAGTTTCCATTCCTGCCAAGACAGCTCTCAGCTGTTGATGGTTTCACTATCGGAATACCTGCCTTCCTTTTGGCATTCCTGCCAAACTCTCAGCGCTATCAGCCTGGTTTTATAAAGCGAGCGTTGTTGTTCTGTGTCCCGGCAGGACTAGTCACAGCTCTAGGTGTAATAGTCCTTTCAGTAATCATGAGAACCGGTTCTTGGACTCAGATAGAGTCACAGACCGCAACTGCCATATTGCTCTCAATAACAGGCCTATGGGTTTTATCTTCTCTGGATAGACCAACTAACAGAATCAAGTTAGGGATACTTCTTGCCATGCTCCTTTTGGCAGTTGCCTTGTTCTATCTACCCTTTACTAACGAATTCTTCGGGTTTAGCCAGCTTGGCCTAGATAAGTTGATTCCAGTTCTTGGTATCGGTGCCTTAGCAGGAGCATCCATTGAACTCATACGGTTTATAGCCGTAAGGCAACCAAGAACGAGATAAGACTGTGATAATCAACAGGCACTAAAGTGACCGCATAAAGCTCCGTTGGGTCTAGATTTCGAACATGGCTAAAGAATCTATTGAAAAACACAAAGTACTAGTTCCAGGCAAATGGGTGGAGCGAATAGAAGAAGATCGGAAGAGCAC
>CALFOB010000018.1 GCA_937919125.1 uncultured Micrococcales bacterium
TCCCATAAGTGCATCATCAACAGGGTTCACCAAAGTATAAAGAGGCTGACCGTTAGGTCTCACCACAACAAAGTCAGGGAATGAGCCAGCAGGGAAAGTAATCTCTCCCCTAACTAGGTCATTGAAAGTAATGTCAACATCTGGAACACGTAGACGAAGAGCAGGAGATCTACCTTCTGCTTTATAAGCAGCCTTCGCTTCTTCAGAAAGTTCTCTTTCAGAGTTGTCATAACCTAGCTGAACAGCTCTGCCGTTAGCTTTGTTACGCTCATCTATTTCTTCACCAGTTAGGAAGCTCTCATAGATATGACCTGTTGTCTTGAGCTTCTCAATAACTTCTAGATAGATATCTTTTCGCTCTGATTGACGGTAAGGCTCATTAGGTCCCCCAACACCAACACCTTCATCCCAGTTCAAACCTAACCAACGAAGACCATCAAGAATCATTTCAAATGATTCTTCGCTGTCTCTCTCAGCATCTGTGTCTTCAATACGGAAGACAAAGGTTCCACCGGTGTGACGAGCATAAGCCCAGTTAAACAAGGCTGTTCTAACTAGTCCAACGTGAGGAGTACCTGTAGGAGAAGGGCAGAAACGAACCCTAACATCAGATCCAGTGGCTGTAGTAAAAGGTGCAGTAATTAGGTTTGTCATAACTAGACAAGTCTAGGCGACAGGGTTAGTTAGAGTCCCAATGCCTTCAATGGTTATCTCAACAGATTGGCCAGATTCTATCTGGCCAATACCTGCTGGTGTTCCAGTCAGAATTACATCTCCAGGTAGCAAGGTCATAGCTTGAGAGACATGCTGAATTAGCTTAGGAACCTTATGAATCAGCATGTCGATAGAAGCATGCTGTCTAACTTCACCATCAACACGAGTCTCTAGTAGTTGACCATCAACGACGAACTCTGTTTCTACCCATGGGCCAAGTGGACAGAAGGTGTCAAAGCTCTTAGCTCTAGTCCACTGACCATCTTTGTTTTGTATATCTCTTGCTGTCACATCGTTAGCGATGGTAAAACCCCAGACATAATCCAGTGCTTTATCTTCTGAAACATCTTTAGCAACTTGACCAATGACAATAGCTAGTTCACCTTCGTGATCTACTCGTTCTGAAATCTTAGGTAGAACGATTGCTTCATCTGGGCCGATGACTGTAGTCAGTGGCTTGATAAAGATAAGTGGTTCTGGAGGCAGCTCTCCACCCATCTCAGCTGCGTGATCTGCATAGTTCTTACCAATGCAGATGATCTTGCTGGTTGGAAGTACTGGAGGAAGAAGTTGAACATCCTTTAGAGGAATTCTCTCCCCTGTTGTGTCATAGCCCTGGAAAATAGGATGACCTCTGAAGACAACCACTTCAGGACCATCCACCACACCCCAAGACACTTTGTCTTGAACTATAAACTTTGCAATTCTCATTAGCTAAGTTTTACAAGCCAGTTGTGACGATCTTCGATAAGACCATACTGAATACCGGTTAGTTCTTGACGAAGAGAAGCTGTTAGTTCTCCAGGCTCTGGGTTCTCAGGACCAATAACGCCTTGCTTTGATTTGAACTGACCTACTGGAGTAATTACAGCAGCAGTTCCACAAGCAAACACTTCAGTGATTTCTCCTGAGTTGTAGCCTTCACGAACTTCATCCAAGGTAACTGCACGCTCTTCAACAGTTATGTTTCTGTCTTTGAGAAGCTGAATGATTGAGTCTCTAGTGATACCTCGAAGGATGGTTCCATCAAGAGATGGAGTCACTACGTGACCATCTTTGTATACAAAGAAGACGTTCATGCCACCGAGTTCTTCGATCTCGGTGTGAGTTGCAGCATCAAGGAAGAGCACCTGAGAACAACCGTTCTCATATCCTTCG
>CALFOB010000019.1 GCA_937919125.1 uncultured Micrococcales bacterium
TCTACTCTAGGAGTTAGAGTGCCAATGTCCTCAATTCCTACCAATAGGAAAAGGAGTTGAGTTGATTTCAGAGCGTAATACCGCTGTTCTGCGGTCAATTATCGAAGACTTCATTTTGACTAATGAGCCTGTGAGCTCAAAGGCTCTTCTAGAAAGACACCAGTTTGGTGTCTCTAGTGCAACCATCAGAAATGATATGGCTGTACTTGAGGAAGAGGGTTACATCCAAGCTCCTCACACATCTTCTGGTCGTGTGCCCACCGATAAGGGATACCGAGTATTTGTTGATCAGATGATCAATGCTGAAGTAACAGCAGAACTGAAGAAGAACTTAGTTGAGCTCAACAGGTTGTTCTCAAAGACTCTGGATCAATTGACTGATTTAGATGAGAAGCTACACACATCAGCTCAATTACTTGCTAAGGCAACTGGTGAAGCTGCGGTTGTTCAGTACCCAAACTTGCAGAGCACCTTTGTGCGCTCTATTGAGTTTGTGAAGGTTTCGGAGAACAGAGTTCTAGTTCTGCTAATCACTCAAGCTGACCGCATTGCTCAACACATCGTTCATCTAAGTAGTGATGTGACTGATCAGCAGTTGACTCAATTCAAGAACTCATTCAGCCAGGTTTGTTCAGGGTCGTCTATTGAATCTCTTCCAGAGAAGCTAAGTAATCTAATGGCTAAATCTAAGCCTGATGTGTCGGCAAATGTGAAGCTGCTAGTCGATGGAATTCTCGTTCTCATCAAAGCAAGTAAGCAAGACAAGGTTGCTTTTGCTGGAGCATCCAACCTTGTTCGTTCGGAACAAGAGTTTGCTGGAGGCTTGTCATCTTTGTTAGAAACCTTTGATGAAGGCACTGACATCTGGAATGTTTTGAACCTGTGGAAAATTGATGCTGAAACACCCAAGGCCATCATAGGTTCAGAGAACAGTGTTACTGAATTCTCAACTAGCTCACTTCTACTATCTGGCTATAGCAACAACGGAGCAGACCTAGCGAAGATTGCAGTACTTGGACCCACCCGAATGAACTATGCAAAGAACCTTGCAGCTGTTCTAGCTTTGTCACAACTTTTATCAAAGAATCAAGAGGACTAATTGGCTGATCATTACGAAGTGCTTGGTGTTTCAAGAGATGCTACTCAAGAACAGATTAAGAAGGCTTACCGCAAACTAGCTCGTGAGCTTCACCCTGACATGAATCCAGGTGAAGCAGAGCAGGAGCGTTTCAAGCTAGTAACTCACGCTTACGAGGTGTTGAGTGATGAATCTTCACGCCAGCAATACGACATGGGTGGTTCTTCACCATTCGGAGATGCAGCAGGGTTCGGTTTCGGCGATATCTTTGAGAACTTCTTTGGAGGTGGACAAAGAGGCCCTAAGAAGATGGCCGAGCGTGGCCAAGACGCTCTATTGAGAGTGGAACTAACTCTTGCTGAAGTTGTCTTTGGTGTTGAAAAACAGATTGAGATTGATACTGCAATTATTTGTGACACCTGTCTAGGAACCACTTGCAGACCAGGAACAACACCTGAAGTGTGTGACATTTGTAGAGGTTCTGGACAAATTCAAAGACAGGTTCGTTCGATTCTTGGCAACGTAGTCACATCTGCTCCTTGTGGAAGCTGTAGGGGCTATGGTCAGACAGTGCCAGATCCTTGCGTGGACTGTCGTGGACAGGGAAGAACAAGAGCAAGAAGAACATTAGATCTAAACATCCCAGGAGGAGTTGAGCACGGATTACGCCTTCAGCTATCTGGCCAAGGTGAAGTTGGATTTGCAGGTGGTGCTTCAGGAGATATCTACGTGGAGATCAGCGTCAGAGCAGATCAGTTCTTTGAGCGAGATGGCGATGACCTTTTAGCCAACCTAGAAGTTCCTCTACATGATGCAGCTCTTGGAACAATTGTTTCGATTGAAACATTCGATGGGAAAGTCGATGTTGAAATCAAACCTGGAGCTCAGACTGGCGATGTTGTCACTCTAAAGGCCAAGGGAATCAAGCACCTCAGACACAATGGCCGAGGAGATCTAAACGTTCGAATCCAAGTTCTTACTCCTTCAAAGCTTGATGCCAAAGAGAAAGAACTTTTCAAGAAGCTAGCTGATCTTCGTAAATCAGATAAACCAGGGCTAGCCAAAGTAAATCAGTCAAACTTCGGGCGTAGGTCACGCAAGTAATGGTTGAACCGCTATTTCATAAAGACAATCTTGTAGCCGAGGTAGGTTCACTAGTTCAACTTGACGGTCCTGAAGGTAAGCATGCAGTTCAGGTTCGAAGAATGCGTCAGGGTGAAGCCATTCAACTAAGTGACGGTCAAGGAATAAGAGTTCGTGGAATTGTTGCTGAACTATCTGGTTCGACTTTGTCTCTGAAAGTCGAAGAGGTTATCAAAGAAGAATTACCAAGCAGACAGATCACTC
>CALFOB010000020.1 GCA_937919125.1 uncultured Micrococcales bacterium
GCTGGGCGTTCAACATCAACGTGCCACTTGGAATCTTGATTGTGATTGGTTTGCTTATTTTTGCGACCGAGTCAAAGAGCACTCTTAACCAGGGCAAGATCGATATCGTTGGTGCCGCTATCTCGGTAGTCATGTTCTCGACTTTGGTGTTCGGTCTAATCGAAGGCCGCACCTACGGTTGGTGGAACGTCAACGAAGAGTTCACAATCGGTTCATGGTCATGGGGAGATCCAGGCATCTCACCTATTCCAGTTTCTCTAGCTCTATCAGTTCTATTTGGTATTGCTTTTGTACTTTGGGAGAACAAGAGAGAAAAAGCACACAAGCCAGTTCTTCTTGATCTAAACCTTTTCAAAGTCACTTCATTCAGAAATGGTTCTATTGCCGCATTGATTATTTCTATGGGTGAATTCGGAATTCTTTTCGCAATTCCACTATGGCTTCAGAACATTATTGGTCTTTCTCCAATTAACTCAGGTCTAGTTCTTCTATGGCTAGCCGGTGGTGCATTCCTTGCATCAGCAGTTGGTGGAGCAATGAGCGGAAAGCTAGCTCCTGCTATGGCAGTTCGCATTGGTGTTGGTCTTGAACTTCTTGGAGTTGTAGGAGTAGCGCTATTTGCTAACGATCAGGCTGGATGGCTACCTCTAGCTCCTGCTCTATTCCTTTATGGAATTGGTATTGGTCTTGCAACAGCTCAACTAACTGGCGTGATCATGGTTGATGTTCCTATGCAAAAGATTGGTCAAGCATCAGGTTCACAGAGCACTGTTCGTCAGGTTGGTTCAGCTCTAGGTATCGCGGTTCTAGGAACCGTTCTGTTCACTCAGATTCAGTCAAGCCTGCTTTCTAAGCTTTCAACTCTAGGCATGCCTGACGCTCAAGCAGAAGAATTCACTAAGTCTGTTGTTGAGTCTTCAGGTGGAGTGATTCCTGCGTTGGCTAACACTGGTCTTCCTGAGACTTACATTCAGGCAGCTAAAGATGCATTCACTGAAGGAACTAAGTGGTCAGCAGTTGCAGCTGGAGTATTCCTGCTTCTAGGTTTCGTTGCAACATTCAGATTGTCTAGTCGTAAGCACGGCGAACCTGCCAAGAAGTAAGGAACCAGTAAGTGCCAGAGAGTAAATTCGAGCACGACAAGCTAGCAGCAATGAAGACACATCCTTTTAGAAGGATGTTCTTGGGCCGAGCACTCCGTAACGAAAAGTTAGAAGGAGAGTTACTGCCTAAGAAGATTGCTCTGCCAATCTTCGCCAGCGACCCGTTGTCATCTGTTGCTTATGGCCCTCAAGAGCTTGTGATGATTCTTGGACTTGGTGGGTTGTCTTTCCTTACCTTTGCTCCTGGCATTGCAGCAATGGTTGCGTTGCTTCTAATCACAATCGTTTTGTCCTATCGCAAAGTTATCCAGGCTTACCCTTCAGGTGGTGGTGACTACGAGGTTGCCAAAGTAAACCTTGGTCGTGGAGCATCTCTAATTGTTGCTGCTGCATTGCTTCTTGACTACGTGATGACTGTGGCAGTGTCTATCTCTGCTGGAACAGACAACCTGATATCTGCTTTCCCAGATCTTGCTCCATACAGAGTGCACTTGGCTGTTGGTTTCTTAGTTCTAATCTTTGGAATCAACCTACGTGGAATTAGAGAATCGGGTGTTTCTTTCGCATTCCCGACATACATCTTTATCAGCACCGTATTCATCATGATTGGATCTGGTTTATTCAAGGTATTCGTTCTCGGTGAGACTCTTGTCACAACATCTTCTGAATATGAAATTCAAGGTATCCACGACTTCTTAGAGAACCCAACTCAAGCTGCAGTAGTACTTCTTCTGCTTAGAGCATTTGCTTCAGGTTGTTCTGCTCTAACAGGTATCGAAGCTATTGCTAACGGTGTTCCAGCATTCAAGGAACCAAAGATCAAAAACGCTAACATCACCATGGTTGCCATGGGAACTATTGCAGTTTCTATGTTCCTAGGAACAACTTGGTTGGCTCTAACTTCAGGTGTGAAGTATCTAGAATCTCCAGAACAGCTAAGTAACCCACTGCAGCTAGAGCAGTTCTTGACTAACCCTCAGCAGTCGCTTATGGCGCAGATCGGTATTGCGGTATTTGGTAGCGGTTCCTTGCTGTTCTATATCCTGCAAGCAGCAACCGCTGCTGTTCTGTTGCTAGCTGCTAACACCGCCTTCAATGGATTCCCTCTGCTGTCTTCTGTGCTTTCTCGTGATGGCTTTGCCCCGAAGATGCTCCAAACTAGAGGAGATCGCCTGGTCTTCTCCAATGGAATGCTTTCACTGGCAGCAGCAGCCGGTGCCTTGATTCTTGTTTACCAAGCATCTGTAACTGGTCTAATCCAGCTCTACATTCTTGGTGTTTTCACCTCCTTCACAGTTGGTCAAATCGGAATGATTGTGCACTGGCGCAGAGGGACTAAGAACGGCACTATTCAAAAGAAGCAAGCTCTAAGCGGTTTGCTTATCAATGGTTTTGGTGCCTTCATGACATCTTCCGTTCTCATCATTGTTACCATCACTAAGTTCACTCACGGTGCTTGGTTGGTATTTATCATCATGCCTGTTCTATGGGTAGTGATGTATGAAACCAATAAGTACTACATCGAAGTAGATAAAGAGATTCAACTTCGTCCGGAGATGAAGTTTGGTAGCAAGGGTGATTACGCAATTGTTCTCATGGACAAGCTGACTGCACCTCAGTTGAAAGCTTTGGACTATGCACTTTCTAGTAAGCATGACAAGTTAGAAGTTGTCCACATTGCTGTTGATCCTGAACGTGCCGAGGCGTTTGGAAAAGAATGGGAAGCATATGGAATTCAAGTTCCGCTGAGAATCCTTCCTTCACCGTTCCGAGACTTTGGTGCACCACTAAGTGAATATTTAACTGAATACCGTTTGCACCATGAAGAGCAGCGTATGGCTGTCTACTTACCTAAGTATGTTGTTGGTCACTGGTGGGAGCACATCTTCCACAACCACAGAGCTAACCGTATTCGTAAGCAACTGATGTATGTTCGCGGAGCGATGATTGTTCTTGTCCCTTGGCGTCTAGAGTCTGCCGAAAAGATTGACTTGTTCAGTCGCTCGCCACTACCTGGAGATGTTCGTCGTGGTGAAGTTCTTAGATCAAGTGGACAGATGCGTCGTCACCGTGGTGAGAACAACAAGGTCATCAAGATGGTAGCCAAGAAGGACGCAACTCCGGATGACATCTTAGACTTGGATGATGAATAAGGTTTTCTCCTCCCAGTTCTCCCTAGTTTTTCTAGGTGGCGGAATTGGTTCGTTACTTAGGTATCTAATCGGTAGCGGTCTGGAGATATCTCTAGGTTCAAATTTTGCTGGAATGTTGTCCTTGTTCTTAGTGAACGTCGCTGGAGCATTCTTCCTTGGCATTGTTTCTTTCCATCCTTTCTTTGCAAGTGAAAGCAGAAAGTCATTCTGGGGCTCAGGTTTCTCAGGTGGTTTCACAACCATGTCTGGTGTGGCTTTGTTTGTTTACCAACAGTCGAGCGTCACAATCACCTCTGTGATGTTTGCTCTAGGTTTCTTCGCTTTTGCTGCAGGAGTTGCCTTAGGTAAGAAGAAGGCGGGCCTAAATGAACTTGGCTGAGATCTTTAACCCAATGATTGTCTTGGGTATCTTCGTAGCAGGCGGACTGGGATCAGCTATTCGGGTGCTTCTGAGTAAATTCAATGGCTTCTGGCCTTGGGGAATCCTCTTGGCCAACACAGTGGCCTCATTCTTTGCTGGCTGGGCTGTGACCTACTTTGAAGCTAATGTCACCTGGGTAGCCATTCTGGTTGTAGGACTAGCCGGAGGCCTTTCTACCTTTAGTTCATGGGCTGCAGGGGCTGTTCAGCTAGTCTCCAGAGACCGTCCACTAGCTGCAGCCCTATACACAGTGGTTACCTTGATTCTTTCCTCCACAGCCGCTTGGGTTGGGCTCCTACTGGGCTGAAGCCTGATATACTGGGGTCCAGATTTGCCGTTTCCTGAGCCTAAATAAGCTCAGCCAAGAATAAAAGAGGGGGTCTCGACATGGGTCGTGGCCGTCAAAAAGCGAAGAACACCAAGGTGGCTCGCGAGCTGAAGTATTTCAGCCCTAACACTGACCTAACTGCCCTGCAGGCAGAAATAGGCACAACAACAGATGAGCAAGTGTACGAAGACAAGTGGGCAGATCTTTATCCTGAGGATGAGACCACTGAAACTGACACCAGCACAGATTCTGCTGACGGTGGCACCTCTTCTGCCGACTAGCCATTTAGCTAGTTCTTGTAATTCCCAAGCAGCCTTACAGCTCCTCCATCAACACCTTTAGCACCTTGGATATATCCTTCAAGGCTGCAGTCATTAGATTCAACTATTCCTAGTTGCCAGGTGTTCACACCTGCTGCAATGAGTTGCTGTTGAATGTTTGTTGCTTGATCTGCTTTCACGATTACTGCAAAACCTAAACCAAGGTTCCAAGTTGATTCAACATCCTGAAGTGATAGTTTGCCCCACTGAGCTAGCACCTGGAATACATCGAGAGGTTTCCATGAGCTTCTATCAATATCTAATGTTGTGTTCTTAGGTAGCACTCGAGCAAGATTTGCTCCAATACCTCCACCGGTGATATGGCTCATAGCTTTTACTGAAGAACCAAGATCGCTTTCAAGAAGGTTGTTCAAGATTCCTGTGTAGAGCTTTGTTGGTTCTAGAAGAGCTTCACCTAAAGATAGATTGCCAAATTCTTGAACTGATTTTGTGTAATCAAGTTTGCTATCAGCAACAATCTTTCTCACAAGAGAATATCCATTTGAATGAAGACCACTTGATTCAAGTCCTAGAACTACATCGCCAACCTGAACTTTGTGTGGACCAAGAAGTTTGCGGTATTCAACAGCACCAACTGCTGCACCTGCAACATCATATTCATCTGTTTTAAGTAAACCTGGGTGTTCTGCTGTTTCACCACCGATAAGTGCGACACCAACTTCTTTACATGCCTTGGCAATACCTGAAACTATGTCAGCGATTCTTGTTGGTACAACTTTTCCTGTTGCAATGTAGTCAGTCATAAACATGCTCTTAGCACCAACAACAACGATGTCATCAACAACCATGCCTACAAGATCTTGACCAATGGTGTCGTGCTTATCAATTGCTTGAGCAATAGCTACCTTGGTGCCAACACCATCGGTAGAAGTTGCAAGTAGTGGTCTATCGAATTCTTTTAGGAATGAAACATCAAACATTCCAGCAAAGCCACCAAAACCACCAACAACATTTTCTGTGAGAGTTGCGCCAATAGATTTCTTCATCAACTCAACAGCAAGATCACCTGCGTGAGTATCTACTCCAGAGGAAGCGTAAGCGTCAGTCATTAGCTGCTTTCACAATTGCGTCTAGTTCACTATCAGGTCCTGGTTCACAAGCAGCAGCTGGCTTTTCAAGAAGATTCTTACCTAGTCTGTCTTCAGCAGGTAATTCAATTGGGTAGGTTCCTGTGAAGCAAGCTGTGCAGAGCTGCTTCTCTTCTTGGTTGGTTGAAGCAACCATTCCATCTTTGGATAGGTAGCCAAGGGAGTCAGCACCAATAGATTGTCTGACCTCTTCTACGCCTAGTCCTGTGGCAATTAGTTCGGCACGGGTAGCAAAGTCAATGCCATAGAAGCAAGGCCAGGTAATCGGTGGTGAAGAGATTCTTACGTGGATCTCTAGAGCCCCTGCTTCTCTAAGCATTGCAACCAGTGCTCTCTGGGTGTTTCCTCTAACAATTGAGTCATCGACAACGATGATTCTCTTGCCCTTGATCTGTTCTTTTAGGGGATTCAACTTAAGTCGAATACCGCGTTGACGAATAGTTTGTGAAGGCTGAATGAATGTTCTTCCTACGTAAGCGTTCTTTACCAGGCCGTGACCGAAAGGAATACCTGACTCTTGGCTATAGCCAATAGCTGCAGGAGTTCCTGATTCAGGAGTTGGAATAACCATGTCTGCTTCAACTGGATATTCTCTAGCTAGAGTTTTACCCATCTCAACTCTTGCATCGTAAACAACTCTGCCGTTGATGGTGGTGTCAGGACGAGCTAGATAAACATATTCAAATACACAACCAGCTCTTTTAGTTTCAGCAAATCTAGATGAACGAAGACCGTGCTCATCAATTGCTACAAGTTCACCTGGTTCAATTTCTCGAACATAGCTAGCACCAACAATATCTAGTGCAGCTGTCTCTGATGCAACTACCCAACCACGTTCTAGTCTTCCAAGAACTAGTGGTCTAACTCCCTGAGGATCACGAGCAGCATAAAGAGTTGTTTCATCCATGAATACTAAACAGAAAGCACCTTTAACTTTAGGAAGTAGTTCTAGTGCAGTTGATTCAAGAGTGTGATCTAAATCCCCTGCAAGAAGAGCAGTTAGAACAGCAGTGTCGGTAGTGTTACCACCAGTAATTTCATTCTCAGTTTGATCTGGATATTTAGACTTCAACATCTCTAACAAATCAGAAGTGTTAGTTAGATTTCCATTGTGTCCAAGAGCGACAGTTCCTGAAGCTGTTCTACCTAAAGTTGGTTGCGCATTACGCCAAGATGATGCGCCAGTAGTTGAGTACCTGTTGTGACCAACAGCAATGTGTCCAACTAGAGATTCAAGGGATGATTCAGAGAAAACTTGAGAGACAAGACCCATGTCTTTATAGACAAGAATCTTCTTGCCGTCAGAGGTAGCAATACCTGCTGATTCTTGGCCTCTGTGCTGGAGTGAGTAAAGACCAAAGTATGTGAGCTTTGCTACTTCTTCCCCTGGAGCCCATACCCCGAATACACCACACTGATCTTGCGGCCCTTTTTCATCGGGTAGCAAATCGTGATTTAGTAGTCCGTCTCCACGAAGCAAGGGCAGTTTCCGTCTCTATGAGTGGGGGTTGCGTGCTTGTAAAACTCAAGTCTTTGACTTCATTGTCGCCAATAACTTGGCGTTACGTTGCTAGTTTAGTGCTCTAGCTGGAGGTGGATTTGGAGACTTGCACATCCTTGGATCTGCGTGCTGTAACAGCATCAAATATGACTGCTGCTACAAGCCCAACCCCACCACCTAGGCCAAGACAATAGACCAGAATTTGGGTAATAAAGCCAGCCGTCTTACCTTCTTCGGTAGTTATAAGAAGAGTTAGAGCTAGTGCCACAACCCCACCTAGCAACACTCCTGTGAGCATAAAAGGGATGAACTTGGGTGCTCTACGGATCTTTACCGTTTCAGTCTTATCTTTGGACATGCTTCAAGGTTAGCGGCAATACGTCTTCCAAAGATGCCCTAACTCCGCTGGAACTAACAAGGTGCTCAGCTGAAGCATCTGCCCAAGTCAAACTCCCAAGAGCCAGATCAAACCAAACCCTAGGGCTCATCTCAACAACGTTGGGAGGTGTGCCTCTAGTGTGCCTTGGGCCTTCAATGCATTGGGTTGCTCCTAATGGAGGAACTCTCACTTCCACTGAGTTGCCAGGAGCTACTTCAGCAAGTTCTTCAAGTAGATATCTAACGGCAGTAACAAAGGTGAAATCTGACTCAGACAATTGAGCCAATTGTTTGTCGGCTTGAATCACAGCATTGATGGCATTGATGCCATCCTCGTGTTTGATTCTTCTTCTAGCCATAGAACAAGGTTAGTGAAGTTGAGTAGCTGTTTATAACTTGTGTCAAAGAAACTCTAAAGTGCCAAACTTCTCATGCTCACTAAACGCATGGTTAGTTTAGCCAGAGATAGAACAAAACCCCCAGCGACAACTGG
>CALFOB010000021.1 GCA_937919125.1 uncultured Micrococcales bacterium
AGACTGTAGCGAAGAAGGCAGCGCCTAAGAAGGCAGTTGCAAAGAAGGCTCCAGCTAAGAAGGCAGCTCCTAAGAAGGCTGTTGCAAAGAAGACTGTAGCGAAGAAGGCAGCGCCTAAGAAGGCAGTTGCAAAGAAGGCTCCAGCAAAGAAGGCAGTTGCAAAGAAGACTGTAGCTAAGAAGGCAGCACCTAAGAAGGTTGTTGCAAAGAAGGCTCCAGCAAAGAAGGCAGCAGCTAAGAAGGTTGTAGCAAAGAAGAAGTAAATTCTTTTTTGTAAGTTAGGTCCCGGTCGAAAGATCGGGACCTTTCTTCTTTAACTCGATGGTTCTAAATCAATTAGGACTTAGCGACAACCCATTCACAAGCACTCTTTAGTGTTGGGTGGTTGAAAACAAAACCAGTTGCAAGCAATCTGTCCGCACTCATCTTTTGGCTGCACAACAAAAGCTCTTGAGCACCTTCCCAAAATGCCAACTTCAAAGCCAATGCCGGAACAGGAATCAGAGTCGGCTTTCTAAGAGCCTTACCAAGTTCTTGAACTAGTTGTTTGCAGGTGGCAGGCTCTGGGGCAGTTAGGTTGTAAGGACCACTGGCTGAAGGAGTATTGATTAGGTGAATGATTGCTCTGGCTTCATCTGGAAGTGAGATCCAAGCCCACCACTGCTTACCGTTACCCAGCTTGCCGCCAACACCTGCACGCAGAATAGGTAGCAACCTTCCAAGAGCACCCTTCTGTCTTGATAGAACCATGGTGGTTCTTGCTAGAACTACACGAACACCTGATGGAGCCTTCATAGCCTCACGCTCCCAGGCAGTTGCTAGATCCGCTAGGAAGCCTTCGCCTCGAGGAGCAGTTTCATTCAGAAGGACATCTCCTGAGTCTCCATAGATACCTGAAGCTGAACCACTTACTAGAACCTTTGGCTTGTTGGTTGTCTTAGCCATAGCCTGAACCAGGGTTCTAGTGGAGTTGATTCTCGACTCAATAAGTTCTTTCTTGTATTTCTTAGTCCATGGCAGCTTTCCAGTGGTGGCTCCAGCCATGTTTACAATCGCATCAATGTTTTCTAGAACTGTGTGATCAAGCTCACCGGTGGCTGGGTTCCAATGAACCTCGTTTGGCTTGGTTGCTTCACCACGAACTAGAACAACGGGGGTGTGACCTAGTGCGGTTAGTTGACTTTGAAGTTCGGTTCCTACCAAACCGCTTGCACCTGAAATGAGAACTCTCATGTTGTTCCTAACTACTAAAAGGGCCGAATACTGGGTTCCATGCTTCGATAGTTCTCTCGCCAATTACTCCAGCAATTTCGTATGGGTCTTGATCTAGCAAAGCATTCAGCTCTTCAATTGATTCTGCCTTGAAGATTAGAAGTGCTGCAGCTCTATCAACCATAGGTCCGCTAGCTAGTAGAGAACCATTATCTAATTGCTCAGAAAGCCAAACACGGTGGGTTGGACGAATCTGGTTTACTTCATCAGGATCAGAACTGAAGGTGTAGGTGACTGCGTAAATACTCATGCTTTTACTTTCTTCTCTGAGGTGCTGTCTAATAGCGCAGGAGTTATTGCTACTGCACCAAGAGCTACGAACATTGCAATTCCATCTAGACCTGAAGCGAACCCAAAGGCAACAGTTCCTGAGAATTGGTCTACTAGGATTCCTGCAAGTGCAGCACCAACACCGTAACCAATGTTTTGTCCGCTACCTATCCAGCCGTAGACCTCTGAAGTGTCATCTAGCGGAATTGATTTAGCGATGATTGCACTCATAGTTGCAAAGGCAAGTGCTACGCCGATACCTGAGATAAACAAACAGATACCAAGCCATAAAGGATCTGTTGCGTTTAGGAAGATGAGAATGTCACCTAGCAACACAACTCCAAGTTGCTTGGTAAGAGCAAGTGGCGAACGTGCTCTGTGTCCGAATGCAATAGCACCAACTACAGATCCGATAGAAAGCATGGCAAGAACAAAACCTGCCTGAGCCTTTCCAACAGCTGCTACTGCACCAATCTCAAGAGCGGAGAATGAACCAACAAATAGCAGGTTCACAATAATCATGACTCGAACCAGAGGGGTTCTAAGAACACTGCCCATTCGCTTTTTAGATCTTGGAATAGGAGCTCCTTGGACCATAGGAAGTAGAGCAAAGGTCACACCACCAATTACCTGGACAAATACCATCACAACAAGTGGAACAGTTGTGCTGGTGGTTGCAATCAAAACGGTTGTTAGAACTGGGCCAACAATCCAAATAACTTCCTGCAGGATTGCATCCACAGAAAACAGGTTGTTTCTAACTGCTTCACTCTTTACCAAAGTCGGGTAAACGGCTCTAGCAGCTGGCTGGATCGGTGGAACGAAGAAGCCAAGAGCTAGGGCTGTCAAAATTGCTTGACCTTCAGTCAGCGGAGCAAAGGCGATAAGTAGGAATCCGACAGGTGATACCAGAGAACAGGTGATTACAACTACCTTGATGCCATAGACGGCAACCAAACGACCTAGGAATGGGGCTGAAATAGCTGCTCCAACGGTTGATGCAGCGATGGCAAGCCCAGCAACGGTGTAGTTACCAAAAACGTGCTCAAGGTGGATAGCAAAGGTAATTGTCTGCATTCCAAAGGGGAAGCGGGCCAATAGTTGGGCAAATAGGACTACCGCAACTCCGGGGGTTTTGAAAAGTTCTGCATACGTACGCATCCATCAAGCCTAACCGAGGCCACCGATACTCGAGATTGGGGCTACACCCAGGATGGAAGCCACATGTGGAGCTGCCAGAAGTCATAGCTAATCCACATCCCACTCCATAGTGGGTAGAAGAATATGGTCACCAGAGAGACCAGAACCAGATAGCCAGCAATCCATATAGCCGCCTGTCTTGGTTTAGCAGAGTTCTGGAACCAAGCCCTAAGTCCTGCAGTTAGCATCAACATAATCCAAGGAGAGAAGGCGATCACATAGAACTCAAACATTGTTCTATTTGGGAAGAGTAGCCAGGGGAAATATCCAGCAAATAGTCCAAGAGCCAAAAGAGTAGTTGTTTTATCTCTGGTTCTGAACCAAGAAGCTGCCAATACGCTCATGGCTAGAAGTGCGGCCCACCAAATAAATGGATTACCAAGAGCAGTAATTGCTGATACACAATCTGAACCCTCGCTCTCAAATAGACATCCTGCTTTTCCGTCTTCCCAGAAGAAAGCAGTTGGCTTCAACATAAAAGGCCAAGTGAAAGCCTTAGCTTCATAAGGATGTGAAGTACTCAAGCTGATATGGAAGTTATAAATCTCAACGTGATAGTGCCATAGCGATTGAAGAGATCTAGGAATCCACGAAAGCAGTCCTGTGAAGGCATTACCTTCTTGGTCTGCCCAGTTTCTACTCCAGGCATCTTTCGACAGGAGCCATCCAGTCCAACTGAATAGATAGGTAAGGAAAGTTGGAAGACCAATCAGGACTCCGTTGCGAAGTGCTTGAACCAGTGAGGGCACTACCCAGAACTGCTTAGGCAAAGCTGTTCCTGACTTACGCTCAATACCTTTTTGAACCTGATAGTTCAGATTCGTTTCACTGAAGATTACATAAAGCACAAAGCCAACAACAAAGTAAAGACCAGACCATTTAACAGCCGTTGCGCAACCTAAAGCCACACCCATAGCTATTAGCCATGGTCTGTTCCAGCTACCAATACGAACTTGCTTTCTATCTCTGAGAAGGAAGTAGAAAGCAAGAATTACAAAGAATCCAAGAATCTGATCTAGCAGAGCTGTTCTAGAAAGAACTATGCCAACCCCATCAATAGCCATTAGGAAACCAGCAACCAATGCCCAGATGTTTGAGTTGAATATCAGCTTTGCCGATTTCATTGTTAGCCAAACGGTTGCAATACCTAGAAGAGCAACAACGATTCTCCAGCCAAATGGATCACCTGCTCCAAAGACCAGCAGTCCTAACCCAATCAGCCATTTACCTAATGGCGGGTGAACTACAAACGAAGGGTTTGCTAAGAGCACACTTGGATTGCCTGCTGCAAAGCTGGCATCAGCACCACTATCCCAATCACGCTCATATCCACCATTGATTAGAGCAAAGGCATCTTTGACGTAATAGGTCTCATCAAAGTTCAAACTCTGCGGGAATCCAAGGTTATAGAGCCTTAGAACAGCCGCAATCAGGAGAATGACAATAGGACCCCATGATTCTAGGAGAGAAAGTCTTCTAGGACTGAGGCTAAATCTTTGTGAAAGTGTGAGCACATCTAAATGGTAGTTGCGAGAATGGAGTGTGCTCATTCTTGCTGCAACTCCTATAGGTAATCTTTCAGACGCGTCTGCGAGGTTAATTGAGCATTTGGGGACATCTAAGTTCATTGCAGCCGAAGACACTAGGACCCTACTCAAGCTAGCCAGAGGCTTAGGGGTCAAACTAGATGCCAAGCTATTTAGCCTCCATGAACACAATGAAGCTGAAAGAGTTAGTCAATTACTTGAGATAGCGGCCACCGAAGATGTTCTTGTAGTTAGTGACGCAGGCATGCCAACAGTTTCAGATCCTGGCTTTGTGCTTGTTAGAGCCGCTATTGAGGCAGGTATCGAAGTAACAGTTATTCCAGGACCATCAGCAGTTCTAGCTGCCTTAGCTGTCTCGGGTTTGCCAACAGACAGATTTAGCTTTGAAGGCTTCCTGCCTCGTAAATCAGGTGAAAGAAGAAAAGTCTTCCAATCCCTATTACTTGAAACAAGAACCATGGTGTTCTTCGAATCCCCTCATCGTATTGATGATGCCCTTAAGGATGCACTGGTAGTTTTTGGTGAATCACGTCAGGCAACTGTTTCTAGAGAACTAACCAAGAAGTTTGAGCAGACTGTCAGAGGAACGATTCCTGAGCTTTTGGAGTGGAGTGCTAACCCAACTAAGGGCGAGCTAGTACTAGTCATTGCAGGTAACTCTGAAGCCTCGGTAACAACAGCCACATTAGAAGAGCTGCTTCTAGAGGTCGAAGAGGGCAGATCTTCTGGTCTTTCTTTGAAACAATCTGTAGCAAAGGTTGCTGAAAAGCACTCTTTGAGCAAAAGTGATCTGTATCAGCAGGTCCTAGATTCCAGAGCCAGTTAAGATTGAACTAATGTCAACAAATTCAAACGGTGGATCGTTCTACGTAACTACACCTATCTTCTATGTCAACGATGCCCCTCACATCGGCCACGCCTATACCGAGGTAGCTGCTGACGTACTTGCTAGATGGCACCGCCAAAGGGGAGAAGACAGCTTCCTGCTAACAGGAACTGATGAGCACGGTGAAAAGGTTCTAAGAACTGCTGCTGCTAACAAGGTTTCACCTAAAGAGTGGACAGACAAGCTAGTTCACGATGCGTGGCTACCACTTCTGGAAACCATTGACATTGATAACCAAGATTTCATTAGAACTACCGAACCACGTCACGAAGAGAACGTGCAGAAGTTCATGCAGAAGCTTTATGACACTGGCTTCATCTACCAGGGTTCATTCAAAGGCGCCTATTGTGTTGGCTGTGAAGAATACAAGAACAAGGCTGACCTAGTTGATGGAGCTGGGGAGTTCGAAGGACAAGATGTTTGTGCCATTCACTCGAAGCCTGTTGAACAACTAGAAGAGAACAACTACTTCTTCAAGCTAAGTGAGTTTGAAAAACCACTACTAGATTTCTTCGAGCAGAACCCAAACTTCATTCAGCCTGAATCAGCAAAGAACGAAGTTGTCTCTTTTGTTAGAAGAGGACTAGAAGATCTTTCAATCAGCAGATCTAAAGAGAAGTTCGACTGGGGAATTGATATTCCTTGGGATGATTCACATATCACCTACGTATGGTTTGATGCACTACTTAACTACATAACCGCTATTGGTTATGGTCAGGATGAAGCAGAGTTCAACAAGCGTTGGCCTGCAACAGTTCAGATTGTTGGTAAAGACATTCTTAGATTCCACGCTGTTATCTGGCCAGCTATGTTGATGGCTGCCGAACTTGAAGTCCCGAAGAAAGTCTTTGCTCATGGGTGGTTGCTCGTCGGTGGCGAGAAGATGTCTAAGTCAAAGCTCACCGGTATTGCACCATCACAAATCACCGATCACTTTGGTGTCGATGCATTCCGCTATTACTTCCTTCGCGCCATTCCTTTCGGTAGCGATGGCTCTTTCTCTTGGGAAGATATGAGCGCTCGAGATCGGAAGAGCGTCGTGTAGGGAAAGAGTGTCTTCGCCT
>CALFOB010000022.1 GCA_937919125.1 uncultured Micrococcales bacterium
AACTGGGATAAGACTTTTTTCTCGATGAATGCAACTGCCATTACCGGCAAGCAGATAGTAAACGGCATCTTGCTTGCGGCTATGGCAAGAGCGGTACTACAGGTATTTCTCTATGGTCTTTGCCTACTGGCATTTGGTGCTGTTACTTGGGCTTCTCTGCCAATACTCGTCCTAGTCTCTAGCACCGCTGGTTTGGGCTTTGCCGCAATCATGCTGGGCTTTGCTGGTGGCATCAAAGAAGACGATGGAATCTTTGCTCTCGTTGGCCGATTCATTGTTACCCCGATGTTTATGTTCTCTGGGACTTTCTATCCAATTACTTCAATGCCTATCTATCTTCAGTGGATTGGTTGGATCTCACCACAGTGGCATGCAACCAACCTAGGTAGAGCCTTGTCTTATGGAATGCCTATCGAGAACTGGCTACTTGTTCTGCACTGGGCGGTGATGATCCTGATGACAGTAATTGGAATGGTTTGGGCTCATCGAGTGTTTGAGAAGAGGTTGGCATCATGAGTTCGATGAATGTCAAAGCTGAATCAGCAATCGAGATTGCAGAGGGCAGAAGAGGAAAGCTTGGTTCTGGAGTTTATTCAGGTCGAGCACGAGTAGTCCTTGAACGTGGTTACTTTGCTCTGAAGTCTTCCACTTGGATGGTTGTTGCTTCCGGCTTTGTTGAGCCATTGATTTACCTAGTTGCCTTTGGATATGGAATTGGCCAGTTCATTGAAGGAACTGTTGATGGTAACGGCAACCCAATTTCTTATGCTCAGTTCATTGCTCCAGCACTATTAGCTACCAGTGCGATGAATGGTGCCATCTACGACTCAACATGGAACGTGTTCTTCAAGATGCACTTCGGCAGGATCTATAACGGCATGCTCTCAACTTCTATGGGCACTCTGGATGTTGCCTTAGGTGAAATTAGCTGGGCTCTGCTTAGAGGTTTGGCATATGCAATTGGCTTCATGGCTATTGTGACGCCTTTAGGTTTAGTTCCTTCAGGTTGGGGATTGCTGGCAATCCCAGCGTCTGTTTTAGTGGCTTTTGGTTTTGCTGCGGTTGGGATGGGAATTACAAGTTATCTAAAGCACCGTCAACAGATGCAATACATTCAGTTGGTGATGCTTCCGATGTTCCTATTCTCAGGAACTTTCTTTCCACTAGATATTTATCCAGAGCCTGTCCAGTGGTTGATTCAAGCTCTGCCTCTTTGGCAAGCAATTGAATTGATCAGGGGATTGACCCTAGGAATCTTGAACTTAGCGATGCTAGGGCACGTGCTCTACTTCGTGGTAATGATAATCGGCGGGCTGTATTTCACAACCCGCCGACTAACAGCACTGTTCTTGCGCTAAAAACTATTCAGCTGCTCCAATAAGAACTGCGAACATGATGTTCAAAGTTGTTAGTAGGAAGATAACTGGCACAGCCCACTTAGGAGTCTTTTCCTTTTTGCGGTATGTGTAGGCAATGAAGAAGATTGCTGTCAGTGAGATGCTCTTTAGGGAGATTACCACTGTGTTTAGTTCAGCAGGCTTGGTTACCCCTGCCATCACTAGGCCAGTGACCAACATTGTGTAGGCACCGTGTAGAACTCCAGCGTTTACCTTCATGCCTGTATTCATGTCCTTCATAGAAGTGAAGAAGCCAGCTAGCAAAGCTGCAATACCTAAGATGTGTAGTACTAGAAATATGTGAACGATTAGTTCTCTTGTGGAGTCTTCCATTTGTTTCCTTTTGTAGAAGTTATTTCCACTCTAGCGAAGACGTGCCATCATTACAGCAGCCTCAACTGCTTCAGCACCTTTGTCTTCTTTGCTGTTTGGTAAACCGGCTCTATCTAGAGCCTGTTGAACGCTATCTACTGTTAGTAGACCAAAGCCGACAGGTACTCCATAGTCCAGCTGCACTCTAGTTAGACCATCGGTAGCTGCATTACAGACGTATTCAAAGTGAGGTGTCTCTCCTTGAATAACAACGCCTAGGGCGATGATTACATCTGCTTCATCTTCTGCTGCCCACTTAGCTGCAAGTGGTAACTCGAATGCTCCTGGAACTCTAACGATGCTATAGACATCGTTACCTGCTGCCTTTAGAGATCGCTCTGCTCCTGCAAGGAGGGCATCGGTAATCTCTGTGTGCCAGCTAGTTACCAAGATGGTTACTGCTAGATCGCTTGCATCTATTTCTAGTTTTGGTGCGTGGCCTGCCATTACATTTCCATTTCTGCGACGATTTCAGGAAGACGGTGACCCATCTTTGATCTCTTTGCTTCTAGATAGCCAAGGTTCTGAATAGCTTCACCAACGATTACAGGAACGTATGAGTTCACAGGGATTCCGTCTTCGGTGAGGAAGTTAGCCTTGGCTGGGTTGTTTGTCATTAGTCGAACGCTCTTCACGCCCAGTTCTCTAAGGATTGACGAAGCTGCTCCATACTCTCTAGCTTCGCTAGGAAGACCTAGAGCAATGTTTGCTTCAACTGTGTCAAGACCTTGCTCCTGAAGAGCATATGCCTTGAGCTTATTTAGAAGACCAATACCGCGACCTTCTTGACCTCTTAGGTAGATAACAATTCCACCCTTAGGGTCTGCTTCAATCATGTCCAGTGCATATTGCAACTGTGGTCCACACTCACACTTCAAAGAACCAAATGCTTCACCAGTGATACATTCTGAGTGCATACGAACCAGCACATCTTCACCAGTTGGGTTTCCCTTGATGATGGCTACGTGATCAGCACCAGTCTTGATGTCGTAATAACCACGAACTTTAAAGTCGCCGTGAACAGTTGGAATGTTAGCTTCAGCCTCAAATCTGATTCTGTTGTTGTCACGGTGCACGTGGTTAATGTTGTGAGAAGTTAGGTGCTCAACTAGTTGAGCAATAGTGATAACAGGAAGGTTCTCCTTCTCACCAACTTCAATAAGTTCAGGCAGTCTCATCATTGAACCATCAGCAGAGACCATCTCTCCTATGATTCCAACTGGAATTAGACCTGCAAGCTTTAGTAGGTCAACGGCTGCTTCAGTGTGACCTGGGCGACCGTGCACACCGTGCTGGTGAGCACGTAGAGGAATGATGTGACCTGGTCTAATGAAAGACTCAGGACCAGCAGTTTCGCTAGCTAGAGTTCTAGCTGTTAGTGCTCTATCGCTTGCTGAAACTCCGGTTGATTCACGAGCGGCAGCATCAACAGTGATGGTGTAGCTAGTACCGTGAGGGTCTTGGTTGTCTGTTGTCATTAGTGGAAGCTCAAGCTCATTAGCTTTACCATCTTCCATAGGTGCACAGAGGAAACCGGTGGTGTTCTTGACGATCCAAGCCATCCACTCAGTAGTTGCGAACTGAGCAGCGATGATTGCATCGCCTTCGTTCTCTCTATTTTCATCATCCGCTACTAGAACCGGCTTACCGTTTCGTAAAGCATCCAATGCTTGCTCGATTGTTGATAGTGCCATTAGTTGTTTCTCATCTCTAGTAATCGTTCTATGTGCTTTGCCATTACATCAACTTCAACGTTGATCTTGTCACCAGGCTTCTTATAGCCCAAGGTGGTAAGTTTTAGGGTTTCTGGAATAAGGCTTAGACCTACAAAGTCTTCACCTAGTTCATTTACTGTTAGCGAGATTCCATCAAGGGTTATTGAACCCTTTAGAACCACGTACTTCATCAGTTCCTTAGGAACTGAAATACGAACCCAGTCCCAGTTCTCACTTGGTTCTCTCGAAAGGAATTCACCAACACCATCAACATGTCCTTGAACATGGTGGCCACCAAAACGGGTCTGCATGGTCATTGCACGCTCTAGGTTGATTGGATCGCCAACCTTCACATCAGCCAAACTAGTAAGTCTTAGAGTCTCATACATCACATCGGCACTGAATGTGCCATTCTCAATCTCAACAGCAGTAAGGCATGTGCCACTGCAGGCAATAGAGTCTCCACGCTTGATATCACTTGTGACAAGAGGTCCTTTGACAGTCAGTCTGATTGCGTCAGGCTGCTGTTCAATGGCCACTACTTCACCAAGTTCTTCGATGATTCCAGTAAACATTAGTTACCTTCCTTTGGGATAGCTCTCATAAACACATCTGCTCCAAGCTGCTTCACTTCAACAAACTCCAAAGCCAGTGCATCCTTCATGGTTGAAATGCCGATATCTGTAACAGCAACATTTGTTCCACCAACGAGTAATGGTGCTTGATAAATCAAAATCTCATCAAATAGACCAAGGGAGATAAACTCACTGGCTAGCTGCGCTCCACCTTCAACCAGGATGTGTCGCATACCTCTGTCCCAAAGTTTAGAAACAACATCTTTGATGTCTTGAGTTCTAAGGTGAACAGTTGGAGCATCTTCATTGAAGACTCGAAGGTCTTGATCTAGTTCAGTATTACCAACAACAACACGTAGCGGTTGATATTCGTATCTTGTGCCATCAGGTTTTCTAGCAGTTAGATCTGGGTTGTCATATTTGACTGTCCCTGTGCCAACCAAGATTGCATCTAGCTTCGATCTTCTTAGGTGAACATCTTTCCTAGAGTCTGAACCTGAAATCCACTTACTGGTCTTATCGCTAGCTGCAGTTCTGCCATCAAGAGTTTGAGCCCATTTCAAAGTTATGTAAGGACGCTTCTTCTTCATTGCGGTTAGCCAAACAACTGATTGCTCATCTGCTTCTTCTTCAAGAACGCCTTGGATAACTTCTACGCCTGCATCTTCGAGTGTCTTAGCTCCATTAGCAGATTCATTACCTGGATCTTTACTTGCATAAACAACCCTTGAGATGCCAGCTTCGATTAGAGCCACTGCGCAAGGACCAGTTCTCCCAGTGTGATTACAAGGTTCTAATGTGACAACAGCGGTTGCCCCTTCAGGAACACCGTTAGGTAATTTGCTTAGAGCATCTACTTCAGCATGAGGAGTGCCTGCACCTTGGTGCCAGCCCTCAGCAATGATGTTCAAATCTTTATCAAGGATGATTGCCCCAACTTGAGGGTTAACACCATAGGCAGGTCCGATTAGGGCAAGTTCAAGCGCACGACGCATCGCCGCTTCAAACTGCCTAGTGTCGGTCATCCCGAGCCTTTCAAATAGGGCTTCGGGGTAGGGTCGATAGACGACCAAAGGTCAGGCCAAGATAGGCCAAACCTTCTGTTCTTCTACCATCCGGACTTTAACCGTCGGTTCTGGAGTTTCACCAGATCAACCGCCAAACCATTTACCTAAGTATTTGTCGCCATTTAAGGCAGCTTGTCGGGTCGCGGACTATAACCGCCGGTTCAGATTTACACTGACCCCGAAGAACTGTTATTACCTGTAAAGCATGGCAGATTAGGGCAACAATTGCGACCCTATTCGCCTAGGGCTAAAAAGAGCTATTTAGCCCTTTACAGAGCCTGCAAGCAAGCCTCTAACAAAGTAACGCTGGAGGGCAAAGAAGACGATTAGAGGCACAATCATGGACACAAAGGCACCTGCAGTCAGTAGTTCCCAACCGCTACCCCTAGAACCAACCATCTCAGCGATACGCACTGTTAGCGGGGCTACTTGCTTCACACCACCACCGAAGGTTAGACCTACTAGAAGGTCGTTCCATACCCAGAGGAACTGGAAGATGGAGAAAGAAGCGATAGCTGGAACAGATAGAGGAAGAATGATCTTGCTAAATAGGGTGAACCAGTTAGCTCCATCAACACGAGCGGCCTCAATCAGTTCCTTAGGAATCTGAGATAGGAAGTTGTGAAGAAGGAAGATAGCCAATGGCAGACCAAAGATTGTGTGGGCAATCCAGATTGGAATAAAGGTTCCAGTAATTCCAAGGTCAGGAATGATTACGGTATCTCCGATTACTAGACCCTTAGAGAACAGCTGAAGCAAAGGAATCAGGGTTAGCTGCAATGGCACAACCTGGAGTCCGAAGATTATGAAGAAGATGGTGTCTTTACCCTTGAAGTTGAACCAAGCAAGAGCATAGGCAGCAAACAAAGCCAAGGTGATCGGAAAGACCACAGCTGGGATTGTTAGAGCAAAGCTGTTGAAGAAGAACTGAGCAAGAGGTGGGTTAGTGGTAGAACCCATAAACAGCACCTGTGCGTAGTTATCAAAGGTAATGCTTGGGTTAGTAAAGAAGGTCCACCAACCACTGTTGTTGATGTCCTTCTCAGGTCTGATTGAAGAGACTAAAAGACCGAAGGTAGGTATGGTCCAAAGGATCGCGATAGCAACGGCAACTGCTGATGCAATTGGGGATGCGAATATGTCTTTAGCTTTTTTCCGAGTGCTCATTATCTTTCAGCCCTCTCACGTCTAAGTTGTCTGATGTTGTAGGCAATGATTGGCAATACACACACCAGAAGGATTACTGCCAGCGCACTTCCCTGGCCGTAGTTCATTTGTCTAAAGCTTTGAGAATACATTTCGTTAGCGATGACGTTGGTTTCGAAGTTACCACCGGTCATTGTTCTTACGATGTCGAATACCTTCAGAGTTCCAATAGCAGTGGTGGTTAGAACAACAATGATGGTCGATCTAATCATTGGGATTGTGACCTTGATGAATCGCTGCCAGTTACCAGCACCATCGAGCATTGCTGCTTCAACAACTTCATCTGGAACATTCTTCATCGCAGCTGAAAGCACGACCATCGCGAAACCAGTCTGAATCCAAATCATTACCAAGATAAGTAGCAGGGTGTTGCCCGGAGCTTCAAGCAACCAGTTCGGTGGGTTCACCCCAAAGGCTTTTGAAATTGCGCTGAATAAACCAATGTCTGGCTTGTCTAAGTTTGGTTGGAAGTTGTAAACGAACTTCCAGATAACACCAGCACCCACAAACGAGATTGCCATCGGTAAGAAGATTAGAGACTTAACAACCCCTGGACGCTTCATGCGATCGGTCAGGTAGGCGATAGATAGACCAAGGATGGTTGAGAGAGTTGGTACAAATAGTACCCAGACAAAAGTGTTTCTGAGAACGATCAGAATTTCTGGAATTGTGAAAGACCAGACGTAGTTGTCTAAGCCAACAAACTCTGTGCTGTCGGCATTCATGAAAGACATAACAAGTGTTCTAAGAGTTGGATAGACCAAACCGATTAGAAGGAATAGAACTGCAGGAGCTAGGAATACTGCGTACTTGAGCCATTCCTGAACTCTGACATTTACTCGAGATGCGAGTAAGAAGACTAGATAGATGACAGCTGCGAAAGCTGCTAGAGACACAATCAAAAGAATTAGGTTAGGGAAGATCACTTCCCAAGGTGTCTTGCGTGCTGCGGAGAACGCGGTGTTGATCATTTATTTCCTGACTTTGTTGAAATGGGGTGTGGTTTTCACTTTCGTGTCCACCACACCCCACTGCAAGGGTAGTTCTAGCCTAATTTAGTTCTTAGGCCATGATGCTTCAATTGCGTCAAGAACGTCCGCATCGGACTTGTCTTCTGCAACCCAAGCGGTCATTTCTTTCCAGAATGTTCCGGCACCAACAGCAGCTGGCATAACGTCAGAACCATCGAAACGGAAGGTTGTAGCGTTCTTTAGGATCTGAACTGCAACCTTGTTTACTGGGTCAGCAACGTTTGCTTCGTCTAGGCCCTTGTTAGCTGAGAACCAGCCACCAAGCTTTGCCTTTGCGTTGTTCCATAGTGGAGTTGTTAGGTAGTGCTGTAGAGCTGCAACTTCACCCTTGTCTGAGAAAGCTGCTACGAACTCTCCACCACCAAGGGCTGGCTTGTTGTCAGCAGATGCACCAGGGAAGTAGAACACTGAGATTCCGTTTTCCTGTGTTGTGTCTGAAGGGTCCACGATTACAGCACCGTGGTCAGCAGCAAGAATTCCACCGATGAATGATGCCTGACGGTGCATTGCACATGAACCGTCAACGATTCCTGCTCCACCATCCTGGAATGTGGTTGTCGCGATTGACGCAACGTCACCAACATACTTAGGGTTCTTTAGGATCTTTCCTGCTTCACCGATAGCTGTAGCTACAGCTGGGTCGTTGAAAGGAATACCGTGAGTAACCCACTTGTCGTAGGTGTCTGCTGACGCGGTACGAAGCATGATGTCTTCCATCCAGTCAGTTCCAACCCAACCAGTTGCTTCACCAGAACCGAAACCAGCACACCATGGCTGGATCTTTCCGTCAGCAGCAATCTTGTCAGATAGGTCTAGCAGTTCCTGCCAAGTTGTTGGGATTGTGTAGTTGTTGTCTGCGAATACCTTCGGGTTGTACCAAACGAAAGACTTCACGTTTGCACCTAGAGGCGCAGCGAAGAATGTTCCGTCAACAGTTCCGTAGTTCTTCCAGTCAGGTGAGTAGTTTGCATCAACTGATTCGCTTACCTTTGCAGGTGCTGCAACTAGGCTGTCCTTGAAACGTGCTAGTAGACCTGGCTGTGGGAAGATCGCTAGATCAGGTGCAGTTCCACCTTCAACGCGAACAGCAATCTGAGCTTCGAACTCCTGAGTACCGTTCCAGTTAACTGTGATGCCTGTACATTCTTCGAATTCAGCAAGTGACTCGACGAATAGATCAGCTTCTGGAGCAATGATGGTTGTGTAGATTTCAACCTCAGTGCCATCGAAGCCCTGGTAATCAGCGTATGCCTCACAACCGGCAGCAACGTCGTTGCCTGCTGGAGCACAGCCCGCTAGAAATAGCGTTGCAACAGCTGCTGATGCAGTAGCCGCTAGAACGCGCTTTGTCTTAAAGCTCATTAATTTCTCCTTGATAGTAATGGGCGAGGCGTAGAAAACACCTCAGCCATAATCTAGTTGAGATTTTGAGCCAATTTTGAGGTCAATGCTTACGCCTAGATAACGATTTAGAAAAGGTTTACATCCCAATAGGTTTCTTGACGGAAAGCCTGTATTTGCGGGAGTTTTACCTACATTTATGTAACTACTTGCAGAACGGCTATTTGGCTCTAATGAACCCAACTCGGTCATAAACCAGGGCCAAAGTGGTTTCTGCTACTT
>CALFOB010000023.1 GCA_937919125.1 uncultured Micrococcales bacterium
CAAACAACGCAGATATTTCTTGCGATATGCCCCTTCAACGTGGTCTGCACGGAAGATTGACCCAAGATCGAGACCTGTGAAGGCGAGAGAAACACCAGCCTCGTAACACCTGTCTATAAAACTCACGAACCTAATCCCCTCAAACTGGTCATTGATCAGGCGAACGTCTGTAATTAGAACCTTCTTGAATTGCTCAGAAACTTTGGCATACCTCGACTGGTGAATCGAGCCAAGGAATGAAAGCAGCTCATCAAATGAGGCAACAAGTGTCTTTGAATCTGAGGTTGTTTCAGTATCCAATGCCTCATCAAGATCTACTGGGCTAAAGGCAAATGAAGAGTCTCTGTGTCTGTAGTCATCTCCATCGATACGCACCATCTGGAACTTATCGGCTACTGACTGAATCTCTCGTTGGAAACTATCCGCTGCGAATCTTCCCTCACCGAGAGCTGCTGGGGGTGTATTTGATGTTGCAGCAAATCTGACGCCTTTGGCAGCAAGTTCTTTTAAGAACCTAGACATGATCATGGTGTCCCCCGGATCATCTAATTCAAATTCATCAATGCAGAGCAAGTCGTATTTTGAGAACTGCTCCACTGCCTGAGCAAATCCTAGGTAACCAATAATGCTTGTGTAGGCCAGGAATGCCCCAAAGGCTGACTTCTTACCGCTGTTGAAGTAGATGGAAGCAAGAAGATGGGTTTTACCAACGCCGAATCCACCATCCAGGTAGATACCTAAGTTTGCTGAGTTCTTTTTACCAACGGTCTTAGCGAATGCTGAAGCCAAGTTCCTTGCTTCTGACTGGCTTGAGAATCTCTCGTCTGGAATATATGAGTCGAACGAGACCTTCGAAAACTCAGCAGGCGGAACTAGCTCTGATAGGAGTTCCGTAACGGAAACATCAGAGTCTAGATTGTCAATCTTGATAAGCATTCAGGAAATTGCCATTCTTTTTGGTTCGAAACTTTGAGAGAATAGAAGGACCGCAATCAACAGCCTAAACCCAGGAGGTTTTCTTATGAGTTATCCAGTTGAATCTAACCCGCGTTTCGAGAGCTATGCTCACCCAGAAGCTCTAGTTTCAACTCAGTGGGTAGCTGAAAACCTTGGACAGCCAGGCTTGGTTCTAATGGAGTGCAACGAAGATATCCTTCTTTACTCAACAGGACACATTGAAGGTGCGGTAAAGATTGACTGGCACACAGAGCTAAACCACCCAGACACTCGCGACTACATCAACGGTTCAGAGATGGCAAAACTACTCTCAAGTAAAGGTATTAGCCGCGAAGACACTATCGTCCTTTATGGCGACAAGAGCAACTGGTGGGCTACCTACGCAATGTGGGTATTCAAACTGTTCGGTCACGAAGACATTCGCATCATGGATGGCGGACGTTCAAAGTGGATCGAAGAAGGACGAGCTCTAACAAAGGCTGTTGTAGAGCGACCTGCTACTGATTACCCAGCAATTGCTAGAGACGACGCTTCAATTAGAGCTTTCAAGGACGACGTTCTTGCTCACTTCGGCAAGCCAATGATTGACGTTCGTAGCCCACTTGAATACACCGGTGAGAAGCTACACATGCCTGACTATCCAAATGAAGGCGCATCTAGAGGTGGACACATTCCAACAGCTAGATCAGTTCCCTGGAGCAAGGCTGTAAACGAAGACCAGACTTTCAAGACCATCGAAGAGCTAAACCAGATTTACCGTGTTGACGCTGGTATTTCTGATGCAAGCGATGTAATCGCGTATTGCAGAATCGGTGAGAGATCTAGCCACACCTGGTTCGTTCTTACTTACCTTCTAGGAATTCCTAAGGTGAGAAACTACGACGGTTCATGGACAGAGTGGGGTTCCACAGTACGTGTTCCAATTGTTAAAGGCGAAGAGCCAGGAGCAGTACCTGTAGGTTTCTAAGCATGACAACTACTGCAGGAGCTCAAGAAATCATTTCGGCATTTCAGGAAGTGCCTCAGATTCTCAAGTTAGAACTTCTTCTTGAATATTCAGAGAACTTGCCTGATTTGCCTGAGAGATACAAGGATCATCCTGAGCTTTTGGAACGAGTTGAAGAGTGCCAGTCCCCTGTCTATCTTTTCGTTGAATTAGATGAAGCCAACAAAGTCAGTATCTTCCTAACCGCACCTGACGAAGCACCAACTACTAAAGGTTTCGCAAGCCTGGTTCAAATAGCCTTGGACCAGCAACCAGCTGAAACTGTGTTGAGTTTTGATGAGACATTCGTTGATGCCCTTGGAATCACCGAACTGGTCTCCCCTCTGCGCATTCGAGGTCTTCAAGGAATGCTCATGAGAACCAAGCGCCAAGTCAAAGAGAAGATGATTTGATTCTCGAAGAAGTTTTTCCGAACCCTCGAAATCGATCTTTAGAAGCTGAAGACCTAAATACTCTTTATCCAAAGGTTGAAGGAATCAGATTCAACTACGTACTCTCTGCCAATACAAAGACATCCAGCAATAGCGACGAAGCATCAAACCAGATAGACCGAGAATTACTCAAGTTCATAAGGTCTCAATCAGATTTGATTATCACGACGGGTAAGACCGCTAGATCTGAGAATCTAAAGGCATCTCAGTTCGCCCCTATGTTGATTCTCACAAGATCTTCAGATGAGCTAAACGTTCCAGCGGTAGAACCAAATGATGCTAAACCTGTTTATGTGAGCCAAAGGCTAGGAACTATTTACCAAAGCGATAAAGCAATAGCTATTGGTGGAATTCAAGATAGCCTTCCAGAATTCGTTGAGTCTTTCTCCAGAGCGAACAACCAAAAACACCTTGTTCTTGAAAGCGGAGTTGAAACGGCAAGGGTATTCTCGTTGTCAGGCGCGCTACAAGAAGTTGACCTGACGGTGACTAAGGCTGTCAGCCAGGCTGAAGCTGAAGTAGTTGCGAAAGAATTTTTAAACCTTATTCAGTTTTCCGATGCAATCCTGATTCAAGTCTTGCGATCTGAAGGCACCTGGTTCTTTAGATACGGTGCTGCTTAATCCAATTGTCGATTGAACTCTGATACTTGTCTTGATCGTGATTGTATAGGCGGCAGTGTTTAGCCCCTTCAATCTCAACCAGAGTCACATTCTCGTTGTGGCCAGCAAACAAGTGGACATCAAAACTTTCAACGTGACCGTCTGTTGATGAATAGAGGATTAGAAATGGAATAGTTACGCCGACACTCTTGTTAGCCAGCGAAATTCCATCAACATCAACATTCTTATAGCCAAGCAATCTGACTATCTTGCTTTCTTGGATTGCATCAATCACTCGATCGCCAAGTCGTCTTGCTAGGCCTGCTCTTTTTGCATGAAACTGCATGGTTGATCTGTAGTCCAGTAGAGGTGAATCGAAGATTGCTCCAGTGACTAATTCAACATGTTTAGAGTTTCGAAGAAATTGTCCGATCATTAATGATCCTTGTGACCAACCGAACAGAATAGTTTCCTTAGCACCTGACTCTTTGGCATGAAGAACAGCCTGTTCTACTTGAGTCCATTCCGTTTCACCAAGATTAGATTTACTTGTCCCAAGTCCATATGGCTTTGGGTCAGTCTCCATTGAGATGGTTAACTGCCTATAGCCAAGAGCAGCGAACTGTGCCATGTTTCGAAGTGTCTCTCCCATG
The DNA here is from genome assembly GCA_937919125.1 of uncultured Micrococcales bacterium. GTDB lineage: Bacteria > Actinomycetota > Actinomycetes > Actinomycetales > Microbacteriaceae > Rhodoluna. Next base: position 3,650 of record CALFOB010000023.1, read on the forward strand.
CCAGCTCTTCGACCATGCACATGGATTACCCATTTGTGTGAATCTGCTGGAAAGTGCCACGCTTTGGTTTTATTAGGCATGACTATTTCCTCGAATTGAGTTTGTAGTCCAAAGTGTTCTGGGTGCTCCCCAAGCCAGCCTGAAAGAGAAACTCGGCCACCAGCAGATGGAATCTCTGAGCTATAGATTCGAAGAACTTTTAGGGCTATTCGATCATCTCTTGACTCATCAAAGTCGACCTGGACCAGAGCATGGCCTTTTCTTGAGTTCCAGAACAGGCTCTGCTCTCCCTTAGATTGCCTCTCGAGCTTTCCAGGCACTACTACCCAAGTGCCTTCCTTGTTCTTCTTGATCTCAAGAACCTTTAGTTCAGCCTTGATAGGACCAGTCATCTTCATCAGGTTTATAGCGGCGATTAGCACCTTGGTATAAACAATCATTGCTAGTCCTTTGCGGCGTGGCAGGGTGAGTCGGAGGCCCTCGCCATTTAGCCTAGAACAGATGTCTTTCTACGCTCTTGATTCCGGTGCACCGGCCCAGTTTGCTGCGGCCGCACTTTCGCTTGCCGAACCTAAGCTGCGTTCAGAACTAGAGACCTCTCAAATACCTGCTCCAGACAGAATCGCTCCTTGGGCTTTAGCCTTTGCTGCCCAAGCTCCTAACCCTGCTGATACCCCTATGAACCGCGGTGTGGGACGTGTTGTCTTCCTGCATGACCCTGATCAATTCGATGTCTGGGGATCAAATATGCGAGTCATTGCATATGGCAAGTCTCCACTAGAAAACGATATGGGTGTCGAAGAAGATGTTGCACACTACTGGTGGGCAGAACTTATGAGAGCCCTTAAATCTCACGGTGCTACTTTCACAAATGAGGCTGGGACAGTTACCAAGATGTCTTCAACAGGTATGGGCTCTCTTGCTAATGATCCAAACTCAACTGAAGTAGAAATTAGAGCATCTTGGTCCCCAACCGATGACGATCTTGGTCCTCACTTCGCAGCATGGCAAGACATAATTGCCTCCATGGCTGGCTTTGGAATGGATGGAGAAGGCGTAACCCGTCTAATCGCTAATAAATGACAGACCAACCTGAGCAACCGGAAGTTGAAAGCGTTCTATTAGACCAACCTCGACTTCCAGTGAAGCTAGTAGAAACCACAGAATCTCTAAAATCTTTTATCCAGGACCTCAACAAATCAGATGGACCAATTGCTTTAGATGCTGAGAGGGCAAGTGGATTCAGGTACGGGCAAAGAGCATATCTTTTACAGATAGCCATCCAGGATCAATGCATTTACCTGATTGACCCAGTTGCTGACTATGAAGAGTCAGTTTGGAGTGAGTTTCTAAACTCGGTTAGTTCAAAGCCTTGGCTTATTCACGCTGCTTCGCAAGACCTACCTTGCCTAACTGAACTCAAACTAAAACCAATCAAAATCCTCGACACAGAGTTAGCGGCTCGACTTCTTGGCTTACCAAGAGTCGCTCTTGGAACATTAACTGAGCACTACCTACAACTCAAGCTTGCCAAGGAACACTCCGCAGTTGACTGGAGTGAGCGACCACTTCCAGAGAACTGGTTGAACTATGCAGCCCTAGATGTTGATGTTCTTTTCGATTTATGGGCCGCAGTTGAAAAAGATTTGGAAGAGAACAATAAGTCAACAATTGCCGAAGCAGAATTTGATTTCCTTCTTATCCCAAGCACTAAAGCTCCTAAGGTTGACCGGTGGCGATCAATGTCCGGACTTCATGAAGTCAAGGATGAAAGAGCGCTTACTGTCGCAAAGTACCTCTGGGAAGCTCGAGA
>CALFOB010000024.1 GCA_937919125.1 uncultured Micrococcales bacterium
GCACCAATTAGAGAAATTATGAAGATGGCTGGTCTCCAACCCTTGAGAATGCTTTTACCACTAAGGACACCAACTGCGTTCAATAAGACAAGAATTGCTGGTAGAACAAAGGCGAGACCAAATACTAGAAGAACTCGAACTGTGAAAAGAACGTACTCAGACGCGTTGATTACGTTTGAGCTTCCTTCTGGTGTGAAGCCAAGAAGTGATCTAACAAATCCTGGGAACAGCCACCAACCGAAGTAGGCACCGCCAATAAAAAGTGGAGTGCTGGTGAGAGCGAAAAGGATGGTGTATTTACGTTCACGCTTTTTGAATGCAGGAGCTAAGAATGCCCAGATTTGATATAGCCAGAACGGGCTAGTAATGAAAAGCCCGATAAAGAAAGCAACCTGGAAATGCAGGTCAAATGCTGATACAACGGAGCCAAAGTTCACAGTCGCGTTTACGTTAGCTTCCTTAGCAACACGAAGAATAGGTTCTTGTAGTGCTTTGAAGACTGTGTCAAAAAGTTCCCAGCCGATAATTGTTCCGCCGAGTATGGCGAATGCCGAGCGAAAAAGTCTTTTTCGTAATTCTCGAAGGTGCCCCGAGAGTTTCATCCTCTTATCGGGGTTGCGGCGAAGAGCCATTAGTCTTTTTTAGGTTGTTCTTTCTCAGAACTTGCCTTTTTGTCCTCATCGCGCTCGTCACCTAGCTGCTTCATTTCCTTGCGGAAAATACGCATTGACTCACCAAGACTCTTAGCGAATGTTGGAAGTTTCGGAGCACCCCAAATAATGAGAACGACAAGAATGATGAAGCCTAAGTGCCAGCCTTCTAAACGCATTGATCAAACCTTACTGATTCGGATTACGGTCGTTGTTACCTGTGCCTTCAAGCCTACGCTGTCTTTCCAACCTAGATCTCTTTAGAGCACTTGTTTCAATCTTAAGGGTTTTCGATTTTTGAATCAGAGGGTCAAGAGCTCTGTTTATCCTTACGGCTGACTTTCTTAGCCTCATGCCAACCAAACCAAAGGCTACAAGCGTTGCCACTCCAACGATTACTGCTACCACTAGTGAAAAATCAGGCATTTATTCGGCATCCTTAGGTGTTGTGGAAGATCTTTCTCCCAGCGCATTCAAAGCAAAATCACGGACACTTTGGCGAGCAATCTCAGGAGAGATAACGCGAGCAGCTCCGCCAAATCGGGCTATGACACGACCAAGATTACGAACATCGCCAACCTTGATCTTGAATCTCTTGACCGATTTGCTTACAGACTCCGGTTCTTCAACAGGTTTGAAATCGAAGATAAGCGAATATGCCTCTGGGTCTACTTCAAGGGTTACGACTGTATCTGACTCGGCGGATGTGTAGATCTCGTCAACTAGCTCAGCCTGCTTAGCTTCCGCGCTGATTGGGTCAAGTGTCGGCTTCGCATTTCTCATGCGGTCCAAACGGAAAGATCTCACGTTCTTATTCACAGGACACCAGGCTCTTAGATAGACAACTTCTCCCTGAGAATCAACTCTTAGCGGTTCAAGCACTCTGCCCAAGGTGGTTTCGCCTTTTAGGTTGAGGTAATCGCAGGTAATACCTACGCCGCTCGCCATTGCTTCTCTAATCGCCACGATATCGGAATCTCTGTTGCCTGTTTCAATAAGGACACTCTTGTTTTTCTCAGAACCGTCATCAATAGCAAGGATTCTTTGCAGTTCTTGAATCTCTGCATTGTCTACTAGTCCCGGCAGTGAACTTAGGTAGACCAAACCTGCAGCGAGCGCGGAAGCTTGTCTTGAAGAGAGCCTAGGAACTTCGTCAATGGCTTCATTGAATGTGTATTTGATTGATACGAAGCCGTCTTCCAAATCGTCATAGTTGACTTCATATGAACCATCTTGGTTCGATTTCATTAGGTCTGTGAAGCTAATCATCTTGACGGCTTTTACGATTTCCTTTTTAGATACCCTAAAGTGCTCTACTAATTCTTCGACGGTGTACTCTTGGCCGTCTACCAATAGCCCTGTCAAAGCAAGCATTAGGTTGAAGCGGTCAGTGTCGTCGAGTTTGATTTCATCAGCCATGTAGGTCAGCAACCCTTCTAAAACCACGTTCAACCAAGGTTGCCAACTCCTTAGGTTCAATGACTTCAATCTGGTCAGCATATTCGCGAAGTTGCTCGGCTAAAACATATAAATCGTGGTAGTTCAATTCAAGAACGTTGTTCGACTTGTCTTTGGATAAGTCCAATTCATACCTAAACCAAGCTTCGCTCCCCTGTGTAACTTTCAGTTTTGCGACCTGAGATTTTGCATGCTCGTCTAGATCTAGAACTGCAGCATCTATGACTGACTGTTCCGGTAATTCGAAGGTTCGCATCTCTCTGCCTTCTAGAACTGGTTCAACTTTGCTTACGATTCGTCTAAGCATGAAATTTCTAGGCTCTTCTCGAGCTTCATCAAAACCAAGTACGAGCCAAGCTCCAGCTATCTGTCTCATCAACCATGGCTGCAAAATTCTGGTTTCAATTTCACCTGATTTTGGATTGCGGTAATCGAACTTAATGACGTGGTATTCAGAAATAGCGAAATCAATGTCTTTGAAAGAGGGCTCGAAGGTATGAATCTTCGGCGAAATTCCGATGATGTCCGATGACTGACCGACAACCCCCAAGGCTCGTAGCTTCGTGATTCCGCGGCTGGCGTCAGTTGATAGCGAACCTCCAGCCCATGCCTCTGCCGCGAGATTTAGAAGAGCAAGTTGTCTTGGTGTTAGCTTTACGCTGGTTGGCCATGAGAAGCTGTCGCGCTTGATTCGGTAAGTTGTGACCTGGTTGTTCTCATCTTCGTGCTTAGGAATCTCGGACTCAATCCGTATTCCTATTTCACGCAGACTCTTCTTATCTCTTTCGAATTTGCGATCTAGAGTTGCGTTGTTGCC
>CALFOB010000025.1 GCA_937919125.1 uncultured Micrococcales bacterium
GCACTCAAGAGTATTTAGATTCATCAATGGTGGCGACCCGATGGTTTTCATTGGTTCTGCAGACATGATGCACAGAAACCTAGATAGAAGAGTTGAAACACTTGTTCGCCTACGTCAAGATGATCACCTATTTGAAATGCAGAAGCTATTTGAATTAGCTATGCATCCAACCGCAAGCTGCTGGCAGCTGGGTCCAGACGGAATCTGGCTTAGAAACGGTCCAGTAAGTTCTGAAAGTGGCTTCTTCGATTTCCAAGACCAAATGATGCTTAAGACTTTGACTGCACGAACAGGCGGATACTAATGCCGGTAGTAGCAGCCGGAGCAATTCTTTGGCGTAAAGAAAAAGATTCTCTCAAGGTTCTACTTATCCACCGTGGTCGTTACGATGACTGGAGTTGGCCTAAAGGCAAACTCGACAAAGGCGAAGGCGTAAGCGAGGCAGCTGTTCGTGAAATCAAAGAAGAGACGGGCATAAAAGTTTCACTTGGTCCTAAGTTGTTTGAAAGCAAATACACGTTAGCCAACGGCTCTAAGAAGGTTGTTCATTACTGGTCCGCTAAAGTTTCTGATTCTGCTTTAAAGAACCAGAAGTTCAAACCTGATGAAGAGGTTAGTTCATTCAAGTGGGTTACCGTTTCTGAAGCCAAGAAGATGCTGACCTACGAGCATGACAATGACCCTCTAGATGCTCTGGTCGAATTAGATAAAGCAGACAGCTTGGACACTCGCTCCATCATCATTCTTCGCCACGCAAAAGCAACGCCTCGGGACCAGTGGAAAAAAGGAGAGGCAACGAGACCTCTTCTTCCTGAGGGCCTAATCCAAGCCGCATCTCTGGCTACAACACTCAAAGCTTTTTCACCAAAATTGGTGGTTACTTCCAGCTGGAAGAGGTGCATGGATACCGTTCTTCCCTATCTGAACAAGCACAAATCAAAGCTTCTGGAGAGATCTCAGCTCAGTGAACTTGGAGCCAAGAATGGTCCTAAGCGCACTATCAAGCTTGTCCACAAACTAGTTGAGACAGGTAAGAGCGTAGTTATCTGCAGCCATCGCCCAGCCCTGCCAACCATTGTCAAAGCCATCGGTGAGTATGCCGATAAGTCTCAACGCAAGGAATTAGAAGAGGTTTTGGCTATGAAGCCAGGCCAGATGTATGTTCTGCATTTCACTAAGAACAAGGGTAAGAAGAAGGGCAGAATAGTTGCCATTGAAACAATTGCCCCTGCTTTTGGCGATTAGTCTTTCTACATGACTAACTCCCCTCAGACTTGGCTCGATTGGAAGCAATCACGCAATCGGGTATTTTCAAATCCCACTGGCTTTCTAGCCATAACTAACCTCGTCTGGCTTACAAGTGAACCTCAAGAGATTGATGGGATCACGGGTAGTTGGTATTCCCAGGGAAATTCCGTTCATGTAATTGACAGTTCAAGTGGTGAGCACTCCTGGGACATTGGAAAACTAGGCGACACCTCTTTCCAGTTTGATGGAATCCTGGTGGAACTAGCCAATAGATCAGGCTCTCTAATCGTTAGACCTAGAGATCCAAACTCACCAATGCTGAAAGCTTTCAGCGGAGTTAAAACTTTCGAATACAACCCATCATTTGATGTGACCGCAACGCTTGAAGCTTCAGCTGCTCCCAAAGAAGTTGTTGTTGGTTCTGTTGTTGAAGGGCTAACTCATGCCTACGTGTCCCCTGGGGTTCTATCATTCGAAGTTGCCGGGACATCTTGTTCTCTGACTGCATTTGAACAAGCTGGTTCAAAGGATCTACTCATCTATTTCAAAGACGCAACCTCAGGTAATTCAAGTTACGGAACAGGTCGTTCAGTCACTGCCAAGCACCAGCCTGATGGTTCCTACTCAATTGACTTCAACTTCTCATCAAACTTCTTCTGTGCATACACAGATTTTGCTACATGCCCAATCGCTCCAGTTGAAAACCATCTGCCAGTTGCAATAGCAGCTGGTGAATCTCTGCCCGATGCTCGCATCACTCTAGAAGGTATTAAGGAACAGGTAGCTAAGTGAATAACGAAATAGCCAAAGATCTACCCCTGCTTCTAAATGCAGAAGGCAAGCCAGCTCTATGTCTAGTTACTGGTGCTACCGGATACATTGGTGGTCGTTTGGTTAGAGAACTTCTTCAGCATGGCTATCGCGTGAGAGTTATGGCTCGTAACGTTGATCGCCTTACTAGTTACCCTTGGTTCAACCAAGTAGAAGTTGTTGAGGGTGACGCTAACGATGAAGCAGCAGTTGATAAAGCTCTTCAGGGTATCGATGTCGCTTACTACCTCCTTCATGCTCTTCACGTTCGCGAAGACTTTGAGAGATTAGAAAAAGAGTGGGCAACCACCTTTGGCAAGATGGCCAAGAAGAACAAAGTAAAGCGAATGGTTTACCTAGGTGGAATGGCAGATAGCCAGAGCAAACTAAGTGCTCATCTATCTTCTCGTGCTGAGACCGGAGAAATTCTTAGAGCTTCAGGAGTTCCAACCGTTGAACTTAGAGCTGGAGTTGTCATTGGTTCTGGATCAGCATCTTTCGAGATGCTTCGCTATCTAACAGAACGTATTCCTGTGATGGTGACACCTAAATGGGTAACTGTAAGAATCCAACCAATCGCTGTGAGAGATGTACTTCGCTATCTAGTGGGAGCAGCAGGAATCAAGGAAGAGATTAACGATCACTTTGACATTGGTGGACCTGAAGTTCTGACCTATAGAGAATTGATGATGCAGTATGCCGAAGCTGCCGGTCTCCAGATCGGAAGAGCGTCGTGT
>CALFOB010000026.1 GCA_937919125.1 uncultured Micrococcales bacterium
TGTGGTTCATAACCCAGCTAAGAACCCACGTCTAACAACAGAGCAAAGAGTTGAATTAATTACCGAGATTCTCAAGGACAAGCCAGGAAACTTCGTGGTCAGTTCTCTAAACACAGGTCTCTTGGTTGATTACTGCAAGAGTCTTGGATCTGATGCTCTGGTCAAAGGTGTTAGAACCAATGTCGATTTGGACTATGAATTGCCTATGGCTCAGGTCAATAGAGATCTAAGTGGCATTGAGACCATCTTTATCCCAGCAGATCCCACCCATGGCTTTGTTTCCTCATCCTTGGTCAAGCAGGTCTTTGATCTAGGGGGAGACATCAGTAAATACGTCCCTACAGAGGTAGTAAAGGCTTTATCTAAATAATGAGTACATTCCTTATTCCAGTGCACGATCTAATGCACAAGCCAGGTCACATGCGTGAACTGGAGACCACCGTAGCCCTAGGAGCCAAGCTGGGCGAAGGCTTAGCCAATGTCCCAGAAGGTCAAAATGTCGACCTAAAACTCCGTTTAGAGAGCGTTCACGAGGGCATTTATGTCTCTGGCGGGCTGAAAACAGTGGCCTCAGCTGAGTGTTCTAGATGCCTTGAGCCTATGACTGTGCCTGTTCAGGTAGATATTCAGGAACTTTTCGCCTATTCTTTAGAGGTAGAAGATGACTTGGTCATTCAAGCCGAACAAATCGACTTGGAACCAATAATCATTGATTCGGTAGTTCTCAATCTTCCGTTCACCCCAATTTGTAGTGCAGACTGTCTTGGTTTGTGTTCAGAGTGTGGTGTTAGGTTGAATGAAAATCCAGATCACGCTCACGAAGCCCCGATTGATTCGCGGTGGAATGAATTAAAGAAACTTGCTCAAGAAAGTGAAGACTGATGCCAGTACCAAAGAGACGCCTATCGAGATCAAACACTCGTCACCGTCGTTCAGCATGGATTGCAACCAACACTCAGTTGGTTAAGACAGTTGAGAACGGTAAGACCGTTTACAGCTTGCCTCACCGTGCTCGTGCCGTAGAAGACGCTAATGGCGTTGTTCAGTTCTACGAGTACAAGGGCCGCAAGGTAGCAGACGCCTAAACTTCGGTTCACACCTTGAACTACGCCACGCTCATTCAAAGACTTGGCATAAGCATTGAAGCGGAGCTACTGGAGTTAGCACTAACTCACAGTTCTTACGCTTACGAGAACGGCAAAATACCCAACAACGAACGCCTAGAGTTTTTAGGCGATTCAGTGTTGGGTTTTGTCGTAACTGGGCATGTCTATTTAGAGAACCCAGATCTTGATGAAGGTTCACTTTCAAGATTGAGAAGTGCAACTGTTTCAGCAAAGACTTTAGCTAAAGCAGCAAATGAAATCGGTCTAGGGGAGTTTGTTCGTCTTGGTAAAGGCGAGATCTCAACAGGCGGTAAAACTAAAACAAATATTCTTGCTGACACCTTTGAAGCAATTATTGGAGCCGCATATCTTTCAGGTGGACTTGAGCCCGCCAAAGCAATTATTGATTCACTAGTTCTTCCACTACTTAGCTCAGAAGATGAACTACTAGAAACATCTGAACCTAGAACTGTTTTAAGTGAACTACTTAAATCTCTCGGTAAGTCAGATGCAACATTTGATGTCACTCACGAAGGTCCAGATCACGACAGAACTTTCTTTGCAGCAGTAATCGTTGATGGCGATTCTGTTGCCTATGGTTCTGGTCGAACCAGAAAAGCTGCTGAAGCTCAGGCTGCTATCGCAGCACTAAAAACTCTTAGAGGTTAGTCGTGCCTGAATTACCTGAGGTTGAAACAGTTAGAGCAGGCTTAGCTGAAGTTGTTGCTGGAGCAAAAGTTACCAAAGTCCAAATTCATGATGTAAGAAGTTTGAAGAGACATCCTGCATCTTCAGGTGACTTTGTTGAAACTCTTACCGGTAGAACTATTCAGGCTGCTGTTCGTAGAGGTAAGTTTCTTTGGCTGCCACTAAATCAAAAGAAGAATGAACCTCAACTAGCTCTTATTGGTCATCTAGGTATGAGTGGTCAGATGCTTCTTAGAACTCCTGGGTTCAAAGCAGATGCTCTTACTAGAGTGACCATCTATCTAAAAACGTCTGATGGTGAAAAGTATGAACTTAGATTTGTTGACCAGAGAATCTTCGGTTCTTTAGCTATTGATGTGATGCAGCCAACCTATGATGGAATGCCTGGTGGTTTTAGTGGGGAAGACCATTCTGATCAGAGCTGGTTCAACATGATTCCTAACCAGGTGGCTCATATTTCAAGGGATCCACTAGATCCTTCCTTTAGCGTTGATGAGATATTAAAGAAGTTCAAGAAGAAGAACTCAGGGATCAAGAGGGTTCTTCTCGACCAAGGTGTTCTAAGTGGCATTGGCAATATCTATGCTGATGAGTCGCTATGGCTAGCCAAGATCCACTATGACCAGCCAGCCGCCTCTCTGTCTAAGCCAAAGGCTAAAGAGCTTTTAGAGCATGTCAGGGTTGTCTTAGCTAATGCCTGTGAGGCTGGGGGAACCAGCTTTGATGAGCAATACAAGAACATCAATGGCGAATCTGGCTATTTCAGCATTAGCCTCAATGCCTATGGGCTTACGGGATTGCCTTGTAAGAGGTGTGGCAGAGCCATCAAGCGGGAGAACTGGATGAACCGAGGGTCCCATTTCTGCCCATCTTGTCAAAGACTTAGGCGATAAATAGCCCCTAGTAGGGTCAAATATGGCTTTACGGCAAAGTGAGGCCCTCAGATAAGGTAATTTTTATAAAGACCCCTAAGTTTGGGCTTTTGCCCTTACGCCCTCCAACGAAAGCGAACTGTTTTGCATCTGAAAAGCCTGACCCTCAAGGGCTTTAAGTCGTTCGCGAATCCAACGACTTTCATCCTTGAAAAAGGTGTAACCGCGGTCGTCGGACCTAACGGTTCAGGTAAATCTAACGTTGTTGATGCTCTTGCTTGGGTAATGGGTGAGCAGGGAGCTAAGACTCTTCGCGGCGGAAAGATGGAAGATGTTATCTTCGCTGGTACCGCAACTAAAGGCCCTCTAGGTAGAGCAGAAGTGTCTCTAACAATTGATAACACCGATGGTGCTCTGCCAATTGATTACACCGAAGTCACAATCTCAAGAACACTGTTTAGAAATGGTGGATCAGAGTATGCGATTAACGGTGAACCTTGTCGACTACTTGATGTTCAGGAACTTCTAAGCGATACCGGTCTTGGTCGTGAGATGCACGTCATCGTTGGACAAGGAATGCTTGATGGTGTTCTAAGAGCAACTCCTGAAGAGCGTAGAGGCTTCATTGAAGAAGCTGCCGGTATCTTGAAGCACCGCAGAAGAAAAGAAAAGACCGAGCGGAAGCTTGAAGCGATGCAGGGAAACTTAACTCGTCTAAACGATTTAGCTGGTGAAGTTAGAAGACAACTAAAGCCTCTAAGTCAGCAAGCAGAAACAGCTCGTCAAGCTCAAGGTATTGCATCTGTGGTTCGTGATGCTAAAGCAAGACTTATGGCCGCTGAAGTAGTTGGCTTGCTAAATGGTTTAGATCAAACCTCGCAGTCTGAAGCAGATAGAAAAGCTGAACGCAACATTCTGCAGCAGCAACTAGATGAAAACAATTCAAGACTTACAGAGCTTGAGAATCAGCAGATGTCTAGTGAAGTGGAAGTTGCTAGATCTCTAGCCTTCTCTTTTGACACTGTTACTGAGAAGTTCCGCACAATGTTGGCTATCGCTAACCAGAGAGTGGCACTCCTTACATCACAAAAGACTTTGACTGCATCACAAGTAGATCCAGCAGCTATCGAAGCAGATGCTAAAGCAGCTGACTCAATTGTTGTTGAACTAACCGTTGCTGTTGAAACCCTTCGTGGCGCTCTTCAAGATGCTGAACTCCACAGAGATGAAGCTAGAGCAATCCTTGAAACCTTCGATAACCAAGCTGCTGCTCGTAGTGCTGAGATTGCTGCCTTCGATGTTGAACTAGCAAGACTTGAAAGCGAAGCAAACCTTGCCAAGGCAAAGCTCGTTTCTGCTGAAGATGAACTTTCTCGCCACGAAGATGCACTAGCTGAAGCTAACTCCAGACACCAGGCTGCCGTATCAAGCTTTGAAGCTATGGATTCAGAGTTGAACTTTGCATCTCCTAAGGACAGTTCATTTGAGCAGGCTTATGAAGAAGCTCAGAATGAAGTTACTGCGCTTGGAACAAAGATTGAATCTCTAAGAGATGAACTTCACACAGCGGAGCGTGAAAGAGATTCACTTCTTGCTAAGCGAAGTGCACTGAATCTAACTCTTGAACAAAAAGATGGAACTACTGAACTTAACTCAGCAGGGCTAAAAGGTATTAGAGGTCTTGTTGCCTCACACATGAGAATTGATGCTGGCTACGAGGCGGCTATCTCAGCAGCACTTGGCACACTTGCTGATGCAATCGTTGCTGACAACAGATCAGATGCTCTTGATGCCATTGAGCACCTAAAGAGCAACAATGGTGGACGAGTAGAGCTTGTAGTTGCTGATGTTGAAAGCAAAGTGAAGCCAACTAACCTTCCACAGATCTCTGGCGCGAGAAACGCTGTTGATGTTGTTGACGCTCCATCAGGAATTCTTGCCAACCTAGTCAACGTTGTAATCGTTGATGACATCCAGGCTGCCCGTAACCTTTACGCAGCGCAGCCAAATGTTTCAAAGCTTGTTGTTATAACCAAGCAGGGTGATGTTCTAACCGAATCTGTAATTAGAGGTGGCTCAGGTCAGCAGCCTTCAAAGGTTGAACTAGTAGCTGAACGTGACAGCGCTGAAGCAAAGCTTTCGGAAGTAAATGCAAGCATTGAAAAACTCAGAGCAGATCTAAACACTGCTCGCTCTCAGGAAACCACCGCTAAAGAGCAGACTGCTAGAGCTCTTGCAGAGCTCAAGAAGAACGATGCTGAACTAGCATCCCATGCTGAAAAGCTAGGTCGTCTAAGAGTTCAGGTAGAAGCACTTGATGGTGAACGTGCTCGTTTAGAAAGAGTTGCCGCTACCGCTCGTGAAGGTATCGCAGTTGCTAAGTCTGCCGTGGAACTAGCCCAGGCTTGCCACCTTGAGTTCTCTAAGCGTGAGCGTCCTAACCTAGATACTTCTGCTCGAGTAGATCTAGCTCTTGCTCTTGATAACGCTAGACAGGCTGAACTAGATGTTCGAGTGGAACTAGGTTCTGCTACCGATCGTCTAAGAGTTGAAACAGATAGAGCAGTATCACTTCGTGCTCAAATCAGTGATGCTCTAGATGCCATTGAAAGATCTAAGGCTGCTGCGCAACTCCACGCAAGACAGCTTGCTAGTGCTCAAAGTGTTCTTGAACTTCTTCCTGTTGTTATCGCAGCTATTGAGAAGTCAGCACAGGTTGCCAAACTTGCTCTGCACGATCTTGAGAGCAAGAGAAGAAACCAGAATGAAGAACTAGTTCGTCTTCGTGGTGAAACTTCAACTGTTCAGAACAGATTGTCTGCTCTTACTCAAACAGTTCACGACATTGAACTTTCTAACCACGAGAAGAGACTGAACTTAGCAAACCTTGTCTCTAAGGCAAATGAAGAGTTAGCTCTTGATCAACAAGTATTGGTTACTGAGTATGGACCAGACCAGTTAATTCCAGATCCTGAGAACCCAGATAATCCAAAGCCTTTCGTTAAAGCTGAACAGCAGAAGAGACTCCATGAGGCAGAGAGATTACTTGAGCGTCTAGGTCGAGTAAACCCACTAGCTCTTGAAGAGTTTGCTGCTCTTGAGCAAAGACACAAGTTCCTAACCGAACAGCTAACTGACCTTACTCAAACAAGAGCAGACTTGATGGACATCATCAAGGAACTAGACAGCAAGATGCAGTCCATCTTCGAAGAAGCATTCGAAGACACTAAGAAAGCTTTCGAGCAAGTATTCCCAGTGCTCTTCCCTGGTGGTACCGGTTCTATCTATCTAACAGATCACGACAACATGCTCACCACAGGTCTTGAAGTTAACGTCAAGCCAGCTGGTAAGCGTATTGAAAGATTGAGCTTGCTCTCAGGTGGTGAGCGTTCACTTGCAGCCCTTGCCCTTCTAGTTGCTATCTTCAAGGCACGCCCTTCACCGTTCTATGTTCTTGATGAGGTTGAGGCTGCGTTGGATGATGCCAACCTAGGTCGTCTATTGGATATCTTCCTTGATCTAAAGAAGTCATCTCAGCTTGTGATCATTACTCACCAGAAGAGAACAATGGAAATTGCAGATGCTCTTTACGGTGTTTCAATGCGTCAAGACGGTATTAGCGCGGTTGTTAGCCAGCGTCTAGAAGTTAGCGAAGACTAATCTTGGCTGGCTTAATGTTCTGGCGTAAAAAGGACAAAGCAGCCACTCCAGCTGTTGAAGAAGTAATTGTCCAAGAGCCTGAAGTAATTGCTGAAGAAGTAGTTGAAATTTCAGCAGAACCAAAAATCGTTGAAGAAGTCATTGAAGAGTCAGCAGTTGTTGATGTTGTTGAGCCTGTAGTTGTTGAAGAAGTAGTTGTTCCTGAACCAACTGAGCTTGTGAAGGTTGAACTACCCAAGAGAAACCTAACTAAAGGTTTCAAGGCTGTCTTTTCAAGAATCAAGTTTGATGTTGAGAACCTAGATGAACTCGAAGATGTTTTGATTCAAGCGGACTTCGGGGTTGAGGCCGCGGAAGAGATTGTTGCTGCGGTTAAGGTAAGAGCTAAGAAGAGTGGTTCTAAGACTGAAGCGGAACTAAAGGCAGTTCTTACTGAGTTACTCACAGAGAAGATGACTAGAACAGATGCTGCACTGAATCTTGATTCAGGTGCTCAGCCTTATGTGATCTTGGTAGTTGGAGTTAACGGTGCCGGTAAAACCACAACCATTGGAAAGTTAGCTAACTACCTTGTTGAAGGTGGTGCAAAAGTCACACTAGGCGCTGCAGACACATTCAGAGCTGCCGCTGTTGAACAGCTAGAAACTTGGGGTACTAGGAGTAATTCAGAGATCGTGAAGCCAACTGTTGAAGGACAAGACCCAGCAGCTGTTGCTTATGAGGCGGTTGAAAAGGCTATTGCTAATGGCAGTGATGTTCTGATTATTGATACAGCAGGACGACTGCAGAACAAGCAGGGCCTCATGGATGAATTAGGCAAGATTAGAAGAGTAATTGAAAAGCAAGTACCAATCAGTGAGGTGCTTCTAGTTTTAGATTCAACCACTGGTCAGAATGCTATGACCCAAGCCAAAGCTTTCACTGAAGTTGCAGCTGTAACAGGTATTGCTCTTACAAAGTTAGACGGTAGCGCTAAGGGTGGAATTGTTTATGCCATC
>CALFOB010000027.1 GCA_937919125.1 uncultured Micrococcales bacterium
GTTATCGCAGGATTCGGTCAGAATTCCTATTTGCTAGCACTTAGAGAACTCTCTCACTGATAAACTGCTACAGGCCAAAAGGCCAACTAATTACAGCGAGGCAAAAATGGCAACAAGCAATGATCTAAAAAACGGCATGGTTCTAAACATGGATAACCAGCTATGGGCAGTTATCGAGTTCCAGCACGTAAAGCCAGGTAAAGGCCCTGCATTCGTCAGAACCAAGCTAAAGAACGTCATTAGCGGCAAGGTCATTGACCGCACACTAAACGCTGGTATCAAGATTGAAGTAGCAACTGTAGACAAGCGTGAAATGCAGTACCTATACAGCGATGGCGATGGCTACGTATTCATGGACACCAAAGACTACGACCAGATGACTCTGACTAGTGAGCTAGTGGGGGACGCTGTGAACTACCTTTTGGAGAACCAGCAAGCAATCGTTGCAATTCACGAAGGAAACCCAATCTACGTTGAAATGCCACCATCAGTAGTTCTTGAAATTACTTTCACCGAGCCTGGTTTGCAGGGTGACCGATCTTCAGGAGGAACTAAGCCAGCAACAGTTGAAACTGGTCTTCAGATCCAAGTTCCTCTTTTCGTTGAGCAGGGCACCAAAGTTAAGGTTGACACCAGAACTGGTGAATACCTCGGCCGAGTAACCGACTAATCCTTGAGTTCAAGAACTAAAGCTAGAAAGAGGGCAGTAGATGCCCTCTACGCTGCCGAACTCAGAGATGTGATGGCCACAGACCTTTTGGAAGTGACCAAAGAACAGGTCTCCGATCGACAGAATCAAGATGAAATTTTTGATTTTGCCACTGAACTAGTTACTGGTGTACTGGCCAATCAGATTGAGATTGATGAAATCCTTGCTGGCGTTGCCCAGAACTGGACGCTTGATCGCATGCCAGCAGTTGATAAGGCAATTCTTCGCGTTGGTATCTACGAAATTGCCTACTCTGATACTCCATCACAGGTAGCAATTAGCGAGGCTGTTGAACTAGCTCAAGAACTGAGCACAGAGGATTCTCCGGCGTTTATTAACGGAGTTTTGGCAACAGTTTCAGCAACCCGCAAGCCTATTTAGCATTGAAGGGGATTCTGCGTTAGAATCCTAGAAACAACATCCTTTAAAGGCGTCCTGTGAGGCGCAGAAGGAGGTGGGCGTGAGTTCACGCACCGTCTTAGATGCTCAAGACATTGAGCGCGCTATAGTCCGAATCTCTCATGAGATCGTTGAAGCTAATCAAGGCACTTCTAATCTTCTAATTCTTGGTATTCCAACTCGTGGCGTATACCTGGCTAACCGCATAGCAGCATCAATAGCTAAGAATTACCCTGAGTTTGAACCATCTTCCTCAGTAGGCAAGCTAGATGTCACAATGTTTAGAGACGACTTAGCTTCAAAGCCAAGCAAGGCAGTTACTCCAACTTCTATCCCAACTCAGTCACTTGAGAATCTGACAGTTGTCCTAGTTGATGATGTTCTCTTCAGCGGTAGGACAGTTCGTGCCGCCCTAGATGCCCTGGTATCTTTTGGAAGACCTAAGGCAGTCCGCCTTGCTGTTCTAGTGGACAGGGGACACCGCGAGCTTCCAATTAGAGCTGACTATGTTGGAAAAAATCTACCGACATCTTTCTCGGAAAGAATCTTCGTCAAACTCACTGAAAGTGATGATGAGCAATCGGTGGTGATTGAACAGTGAAGCACTTACTTAGTACCGCTGATCTAGATCTTGCTACCAGTCTGGAGCTATTGAACCTTAGCGTTGAGATGCAAGGTGTCAATGCCAGAGACATCAAGAAGCTACCTGCTTTGACTGGTAGAACCGTTGCGAACCTATTCTTTGAAGATTCAACAAGAACTAGATTCTCTTTCGAGATTGCTGCTAAGCGTTTGTCTGCAGATGTTGTTAACTTCACTGCCAAAGGATCTTCAGTGAGCAAGGGCGAGTCCTTGAAGGACACCATTTTGACTCTAGAAGCTATGGGTATCGAAGCCTTGGTTGTCAGACATCACCACAGCGGTGCAGCTAACACAATCGCGAACTCATCTTGGTCGAAGTCAACAGTTATTAACGCTGGTGATGGAACCCATCAGCACCCAACTCAAGCCCTTACTGATGCCCTGACTATTCGTCAGGCAGTCAAAGGTAAAGAAGATAACGGTGATCTTGCTGGAATCAAAGTTCTAATTGTTGGAGATATCCTGCACAGCCGTGTGGCTAGATCGAACATTGATTTGCTGAAAACTCTCGGGGCTTATGTCGGGCTTGCCGGTCCGTCAACTTTGTTGCCTAGTTCAGCCATCGCCTTAGCCGATGCCGTCTATCACAATCTAGATGAAGCTCTAAGTGACGGCTTTGATGTCGTGATGATGTTGAGAATGCAAATGGAACGCATGAACTCTGTATTCGTTCCAAATGCAAATGAATACTCAACTCTGTGGGGATTGTCTGTGGACAGATTCGAGAGTTTGAGCGCTAAGACCCTAATCATGCATCCAGGCCCAATGAATAGAGGGTTAGAGATTTCATCAGAAGCCGCGGATTCTTCTCAGTCAGCAATCGTTGACCAGGTTAGAAACGGTGTTGCGGTACGCATGGCAGTTCTATACAAACTACTAGCTCAAGAATCGAGTTCTAAATGACAAGCAATGAAACGCTATTCACAAATGTGACACTTTCGAATGGAACAACTGCAAACATCCTTGTTAGAGACCAGCACATTGAGTATGTAGGTGCTGATAACAAGTCAGCGGCTCAGATAGTTGATTGCACTGGTCTAATTGCGATGAGTGGTTTTGTTGACCTGCACACACACCTGAGAGAACCTGGATTCGAGCAGAGTGAAACTATCCTCACCGGTAGCAAGGCTGCTGCCAAAGGTGGATTCACTTGCGTGCACCCAATGGCTAACACCAATCCTGTTGCTGATAACAGTGCGGTTGTGGAACAAGTACATGCACTTGGTGAATCAGCTGGATATGTTCAGGTTCAGCCAATAGGAGCGGTAACCGCAAATCTAGAAGGAAAGAACTTAGCTGATCTTGGCAAGATGAATGCATCTGCAGCTCAAGTCGCAGTCTTCAGCGACGACGGTAAGTGTGTTAGTGACTCTCTGGTCATGAGAAGGGCCTTGGAATACGTGAAGGCATTTGGTGGAGTAATTGCTCAACACGCTCAAGATCCTCAGCTGACAGTAAATGCCCAGATGAATGAGAGCGCTCTGTCATTGAAGTTAGGTTTGACAGGTTGGCCAGCGGTAGCTGAAGAGGCAATTATCGCCAGAGATGTTTTGCTTACGGAAGAGGTTGGTTCAAGACTTCACGTATGTCACGTTTCAACTAAAGGTTCCGTCGATGTCATACGTTGGGCTAAGAGTAGAGGTATCAACGTCACAGCAGAAGTCACTCCACATCACCTCATCCTCACCGAGGATCTAGTCAGTGACTACAACCCTGTCTATAAGGTCAACCCTCCACTTCGTAGAAGTGAAGACGTTTTAGCCCTTCGTGAGGCAGTAGCAGATGGAACCATCGACATCATTGCAACAGATCACGCGCCACACACTCCAGACAGCAAAGACTGTGAATGGGGAGAGGCAGCATTCGGAATGATTGGCCTTGAAACAGCCGCTGCCATTGCGAAGACAACTCTTATTGACACCGGCTTGATTAGCTTTGACAGACTTGAGGAACTGCTGTCAAAGAATCCTGCGAAAATATCAGGTCTTAAGAACCAGGGACAGGATATTGCCGAAGGGTCAATTGCCAACATCGTCTTTTTCGATCCGCGTACTAAGTACACCGTGGACGGAACTACAGAGAGCAAGAGTTCAAATAATCCTTACGTAGGCATGGAACTCAGTGGAACTGTCGTTCACACCATTTTCAACGGTACTTTCACCGTGAAAAACTCAGAGATTCAACAGATTGGAACACAAAATGACTAAGAGAAGCAGAACTGCGATTCTCGTACTAGAAGACGGCAAGGTTTTCAAAGGTGTTCCATTTGGAAAAGTGGGAAGTTCTCTCGGTGAGATAGTTTTCGCGACTGGAATGTCTGGCTACCAGGAAACTTTGACCGACCCGTCATACGCGGGTCAAATAGTTGTTCAGACAGCGCCACACATCGGCAACACAGGTATGAACGATAGAGATGAAGAGTCCGACAAGATTTGGGTATCTGGTTACGTAGTGAGAGATGTGAGCCGTATTGTTTCGAACTTCAGATCCCAAAGAACTCTTGAAGATGACTTACTTCGTGACGATGTTGTTGGAATCTCTGACCTCGACACTAGAGCTCTTACTCTTCATCTGCGTGAAATTGGTGTTATGCGCGCTGGTGTCTTTTCTGGGGAGGAAGCAAACAAACCTGTTGAAGAACTAGTAGCAGTTGTTAGATCTGCAGCGAAGATGCAAGGTCAGTCTCTTTCTTCTGTGGTCTCAACTAAGGAGAAGTACGAAGTTGCTCACAAGGGTGAATTCGTAGGGAAGGTTGCCATCCTAGATCTTGGTATCAAGCGATCAACAATTGAAAACATGATTGAGCGCGGCCTCGACGTAACAGTCTTCCCAGCTTCATCTTCATCTGAAGAACTGCTAGCAAGTAGCCCTGACGCAGTCTTTTACAGCAACGGTCCTGGTGACCCCGAAACAGCTACTGCTCAGGTGGCTGTGCTTCAGGAAGTACTAAAGCAGAAGATTCCTTTCTTTGGAATTTGTTTCGGTAACCAACTTTTGGGCAGGGCACTTGGCTTCCAGACTTACAAACTTGCATTCGGCCACCGAGGTATTAACCAGCCCGTGCTAGACAGAAGAACAGGCAAAGTAGAAGTCACCGCGCATAACCATGGGTTCGCAGTTCGTGTTGACGGTGGGGAAGAAGTAGATTCTCCTGCTGGTTTCGGAAAAGTTCGAGTCAGCCACATTTGTTTGAACGACGACGTTGTTGAAGGCCTCGAGTGTCTAGACATTCCTGCATATTCTGTCCAGTATCACCCTGAGGCCGCTGCTGGTCCTCATGATGCAAACTACCTATTTGATCGTCTGATCGAAATGATTCAAGCAAACAAGATAAAGAAGGCCAACTAATGCCGCGCAGAGAAGATATAAAGAGTGTTCTAGTAATCGGATCAGGTCCGATTGTGATTGGCCAGGCTTGTGAATTTGATTACTCAGGCACCCAGGCCTGTCGAGTTCTTAGAGCTGAAGGAATTCGAGTCATTTTGGTAAACAGCAATCCAGCCACCATCATGACTGATCCAAACTTTGCTGACGCTACCTACATCGAACCGATCACGCCACAGGTGATTGAGGCAATTATTGCTAAGGAAAAGCCTGACGCAATCTTGCCTACTCTTGGTGGACAGACAGCCTTGAACGCAGCTATGTCGCTGCACGAATTGGGAATCCTAGACAAGTACAACGTTGAGCTTATTGGAGCTAAGGTTTCAGCCATTAAAGCTGGTGAAGACAGATTCTCTTTCAAAGAACTAGTGCTTGCAGCTGGAGCTGACGTAGCTAGATCGCACATTGCCCACAACATGGAGCAAGTACTAGAAGCTGCAGACAAACTCGGATACCCCGTTGTAGTTAGACCTTCATTCACAATGGGTGGTTTAGGTTCCGGCTTTGCTTACGACGAGGCAGACCTACGCAGGATTGCAGGAGCAGGTTTGCAAGCCAGCCCAACAACTGAGGTTCTACTTGAAGAATCAATCATGGGTTGGAAAGAGTACGAATTAGAGCTCATGAGAGACACAGCGGATAACACAGTTGTTGTTTGTTCAATCGAGAACGTAGATCCAGTTGGAGTTCACACCGGTGACTCAATCACAGTGGCCCCTGCCCTTACTCTCACTGACCGTGAGTACCAGCACATGCGTGACATTTCTATTGACATCATTAGAGCTGTTGGGGTTGACACTGGAGGTTGTAACATCCAGTTTGCTGTTGAGCCGAACACCGGTCGCATCATTGTTATTGAGATGAATCCAAGAGTTAGTCGTTCATCAGCATTGGCTTCGAAGGCAACTGGATTCCCAATTGCAAAGATCGCGGCAAAGCTTGCTATTGGTTACCGTCTTGATGAGATTCCTAACGACATCACAAAGGTGACTCCTGCATCCTTCGAACCTGCTCTTGACTACGTCGTTGTGAAGGTGCCTAGATTCGCCTTTGAGAAATTCCCAGCAGCTGACGCGACTCTAACCACCACAATGAAATCTGTTGGTGAAGCCATGGCTATCGGTCGAAACTATGCTCAGGCTTTGCAGAAAGCACTCAGAAGCTTAGAGCGTCGCGGTTCATCATTCCACTGGGGTACCCAGACAAAGAGTAAAGATGAACTTATTGAACTTTCTAAGGTGCCTACCGATGGTCGCATCGTCACCGTTCAACAAGCCCTTCGACTAGGTGCAACAGCTGGAGAGATTTTCGATGCCAC